>JABFXM010000514.1 GCA_013361745.1 Gemmatimonadaceae bacterium
GAGCTGCCCGCCGCGCTCGACGCCGTCGTCGCGGCCGGAGTGAACCGTGTCCTCACCTCCGGGGGCGCGCCCTCGGCGCTCGATGGCGCGGCGACGCTCGAGTCACTCGTCCGCCAGGCCGGCGGGCGGGTCACCGTCGTCGCCGGTGGGCGCGTCGACGCGGCCGCGGTTCAGGGGTTGGTGCGGGCCGGGGTGCGGGAGCTTCACGTCGGGAACGATCCCCGGCGGCTGGCCGCGGTCATCGCCGCCGCGGGGGGCTAGCGAGCGCGACGTTCGCAACGACGCTGGCATTTCGGTGTACGAGGCCCCAGACTGCAAGCATCGCGGTCGCGCCTCTCAGGCGCGAGCGCACGACCTATTTTACCCCCGGTCTTCCCCCCCAAAGTGACCGCAACACAGCTTCGTCCCAACTGTCCCGACCCGCACGCGCCGGTCGCGTTCGATGATCCGACCCTCGTTGCGCTCGAGGAGGAGATCGCCGGCGCGCTCACGCGGGCGATCGGCCACGATCTCGAGGAATCGAGCGCCGCGGGCGCGATCCGCGCCTACGTCCATCGCCTCCGCGCCCTCGATTGTCCCCCCGAGGCGGTCGTCGTCCACATGAAGCGGCTGCTCGACCGCGCGACGCCCGCCGCCCGGATGTCGCCCGCCCGCCAGCGTGCGTTCCACGCGCTGCGCGAGGCGGCGATCCTGTACTGCATCGAGGAATACTTCGCGCACGGCGGAGACGGCCTCAAGCCCCGCTGATGGCCCCGCGGTTGCGTTTCGCGTGTAGCAGTCGGCCCGTCTTTTCCGCTGGAGGTCCCATGCGCCGCACGACCCTGTTCGGCTCCGCCGTTCTCCTCGCGATGGTCGCCCTGCCGCTGGGCGCGCAGAACGACCTGCCGCCCAGCGCGACGGCGCCGATCCCGAACTCCCGCCTCGTCGTCACCTTCGAGGTGAGCGCGGCGCTCGTGTCGAACCGCCTGCCCGGCGACTGGGCGAAGGCGCTGCCGCAGCCGCTGCTCGATGAGCTGGCCGCGGACGAGAACTTCTCCGGCATCGACATCGGCACCCAGGTCGGCAACGGCCTTTCGGTGCGCTTCGACTTCGCGGACATGTCGTCGTACCAGGAGTGGAAGGACCTCCCGGAGACGCAGCAGCTGCTGGCCGAGCTGCGGCAGGCGATCGGCTACGGCTACTCGCGCACCGCCCTCTCGATGCGCCGCGTGCCTAACGATGTGCATCACGCGATGCCCACCGCGCCGCGACGCCCCCCGGTGAAGCCGGCAGCACCACAGCCGAAGGCGACGACCCGCAGCACCTGACGCCGACCCTTACCCCCGACCCCTGACCCCTTCGATCAGTCACCTTCTCGACCTCGTCGGCGTCGCCGTCTTCGCGATCAGCGGCGCGCTCGCGGCGGGGCGGCGGCGGCTCGATCTCATCGGGGTCATCGTGCTCGCGGCGGTCACCGCGATCGGCGGCGGGACGATCCGTGACGTCCTGCTCGCCCGGCATCCGATCTTCTGGCTCGCCGATCCGAGCTACCTCCTCGTCATCCTCGGCGCGGCGCTGCTGACCCTCGCGTGGGTGCGCGTCGCCCGCGTCCCCTGGCCGACGCTCGACGTCGCCGACGCGTTAGGCCTGGCGCTGTTCAGCGTCGCCGGGACGCAGATCGCCGAGGGCGCCGGGCTGCCGGGGATCGCGTGCGTGCTGCTCGGCACCGTCACCGGCGCGGCGGGGGGCGTCATCCGCGACGTGCTCACCGCGCAGATCCCCGCCGTGCTCCGCCAGGGGAGCCTCTACGCGAGCGCCGCCATCGCCGGCACGACGCTCTACGTCATCCTCGCGCGACTCGGCATGGAACACCGCGCGGCGACGTTCATCGGGATCGCGGTCGTCGCCATCCTCCGCCTCGCCGCGATCCGCTGGGAGCTGAAGCTCCCCGCCTTCGAGCTGCGCGAGAGCGGGACACACCGGCGACCGCCGGAGCTCGACGATCGCTGACTCGCGCGCGGTCGGGCAGCGTCGCACGCGTCCGAATCCTGTCAGAGCGTACCGCGCCCCCGGTGCCGCGCGCATGCGCCACGGTGTAGGATGCTGGCATCCCGCAACCGCCAGGCGATGACGGCTTCACCGACTCTCTCCCACAACGAAGGCGTTCGCCACCCGCAAGGCGACGAGCCGTATTACGTGCCGTCGGGCAGCGAGCGCGAGATCTTCGCGAGCTGCCACGCGCGCGGGCTCCCCGTGATGCTGAAGGGGCCGACCGGCTGCGGGAAGACGCGCTTCATCGAGCACATGGCGTGGCGGCTGAAGCGGCCGCTCGTCACCATCGCCTGTCACGACGATCTCTCGGCGAGCGATCTCACCGGCCGCTGGCTCATTCGCGGCGGCGAGACGGTGTGGGTCGATGGTCCGCTCGCCGTCGCCGCGCGGCTCGGCGCGATCTGCTACCTGGACGAGATCGTCGAGGCGCGGCAGGACACGGTCGTCGTCATCCACCCGCTCACCGACGACCGGCGGATCCTTCCCGTCGAGAAGACGGGTGAGCTCATCTCCGCCGCGCCCGGCTTCCAGCTCGTCGTCTCCTACAACCCGGGCTATCAGCACGCGATCAAGGACCTGAAGCCGAGCACGCGGCAGCGCTTCGTGACGCTGGAGTTCGACTATCCGGCGGCGGGGACGGAGGCGGAGATCGTCGCGCACGAGAGCGGTGTGAAGCGCAGCGTGGCGACGAAGCTCGTCGAGCTGGCGCACCGCGTGCGGCGGCTGAAGGAGGAGGGGCTTCCCGAGGGTCCGGGGACGCGCATGCTCGTCTCGACGGGGCGGCTGATCGCGAGCGGCATTCCCGCCGCCGACGCCTGTCGCGTCGCCCTCGCCGGTCCGCTGACCGACGACCCCGATCTCCTCGCGGCGATCGGCGACCTCGCCGACGCGACGCTCTGAGGGCTCGCCCGTGCGGCGCGTCCTCCGGCGCCCCACCCTCAAGGTGCGCCACGCGTTAGGCAGCGTCCGCGAGCGCCTCCGCCGGCGCGGCCCGCCGGTCGTCGAGCTCGAGCGCGTGAAGCGCCGCCTCGAGCTCCTCGTCGCCGGGCTGTACGGCCGTGCGATCCCGGTCGCCGCCCTCGACGATTCGCGGCGCTCGCTCCTCACGCGGTTCGCCGCCGCGATCACGGTCGGTCGGATGCCGGTGCGCATCCTCGCCACCAACGACGGCGAATCGGTTCGCCTGCCGCGCCGACTCGACGCGGACGCCGGCGACGTGGAAGCGATCACGCGCTACCAGCTCCTCGCCCTCGAGCAGGCGGAGCGCGTCGCCCGCGGCAGCGCGCGGCTCACCCCCGCCGCGCCGCTCGAGCGCGATCTCTTTCACATCGCCGAGGGGCACGCGGTGGACGCCGCGCTCGTCGCCCGAGCACCGCGCCTCGCCGACACCGTGCGCGGCGCGCGGGCGATGGCCCTCACCCGCCGTCCGAAGCTG
>JABFXM010000479.1 GCA_013361745.1 Gemmatimonadaceae bacterium
CTGGTACACCAACACCAACGCCTCGACGAACCGCAACAAGCTGCTGACGACGGGGCGGCCGGGGGTGACGCAGCTCCTCACCGGCGGGATCGCGGGCGGCGTCGGCACCAACATCCAGGTGCTGCAGGCGGGGTACCCGCTCCGCTCCTTCCTCGTCTTCCACCAGATCGGCGACACGGCGGGAGTGCCGATCTATCAGGATCTCAACGGCGACGGCGTGATCAACGGAAAGGACCTCCGGCCCTTCCACAACCCGGCGCCGAAGTGGATCCTCGGCCACACGTCGAACTTCACCTTCATGGGCTTCGACGCGAGCGCGACGCTCCGCGCCTATCTCGGCAACTACGTGTACAACAACGTCGCGTCGAACCTCGGCTACTACAACATCCTCACGCTCGCCAACGCGCCGACGAACCTCAATCGCTCGGTGCTGAAGACCGGGTTCATCAACCCGCAGTATCAGTCCGACGTCTACGTCGAGGACGCGTCCTTCCTCCGGATGGACAACCTGACGTTAGGCTACACGTTCGGCGAGGTGCCGCTGTTCGGCGGGCGGATCCGCGAGATCAAGGGGACGCGCGTCTTCTTTACGATCCAGAACGTCTTCACGAAGACGAAGTACACCGGGATCGATCCGACGGCGGGGCTGGAAGGCATCGACAACAACATCTATCCTCGCTCGCGGACGTTCGTCGCGGGCCTGTCGCTCGGCTTCTGAGAAGGGAGAGAGATACATGCGCAGAACCATGACCCGGCTCGCGACTGCGGGCGTCCTCCTCGCCGCGATCGCGGCGTGCGGGGACCTCACGGTGCAGCCGAAGAGCCAGATCACGGCGGCGAACGTCTTCACCGACCCGTCGTCGTACAAGTCCTTTCTCGCGAAGCTGTACGGTGGGCTCGTGCTCACCGGGCAGAGCGGTCCCGCGGGCAACGGCGACGTCGCCGGAATCGACGAGGGCTTCTCGCAGTACGTCCGTGGCTACTGGCAGCTGCAAGAGCTGCCGACCGACGAGGCGATCATCGGCTGGGGCGACGTCGGTCTCCCCGAGCTGAACACGATGACCTGGTCGGCGTCGAACCCATTCGTCAACGCGATGTACTCGCGCATCTACTATCAGGTCGCGCTCGTCAACCAGTTCCTCCGGGAGACGACGCC
The DNA here is from genome assembly GCA_013361745.1 of Gemmatimonadaceae bacterium. Lineage (GTDB taxonomy): Bacteria > Gemmatimonadota > Gemmatimonadetes > Gemmatimonadales > Gemmatimonadaceae > JABFXC01. The sequence continues at coordinate 1,157 of JABFXM010000479.1, forward strand.
GGCGAAGCTGAGTGAGCGCGGCGCGAGCGCGCAGCTGCAGACCGAGGTCGCCGGCTACCGCAACGAGGCGCGGTTCCTCCGCGCGCTCAGCTACTGGCACGCGATCGATCTCTTCGGAAACGTCCCGCTCGTGGACGAGAACTTCCCGGTCTCCTCGCTTCCGCAGCAGAAGTCGCGGACCGAGGTGTTCAACTACGTCGAGTCGGAGCTGAAGGCGATCCGTCCCTCGCTCCCGGCGCGGAGCACGGGCGACTACTACGCGCGCGCGAGCCAGGCGGCGGTGGACATGCTGCTCGCGAAGCTCTACCTGAACGCGCAGGTCTACACGGGCACGGCGCGGTGGTCCGATGCGCGCGCGGCGGCCGAAGCGGTGATCGCTTCCGGCGCGACGCTCGATCCCGTCTACCAGCATCTCTTCGACGCGGACAACAACACCTCGCCGGAGATGATCTTCACCGCCCCGCAGGACGGTCAGCGCACGCAGACGTGGGGTGGGATGACCTATCTCGTCCACGCCGGCATCGGCGGCAGCATGAACCCGGCGGCGTTCGGTGTGAACGGCGGATGGTGGGGACTGCGCACGCGCCCGAGCCTCCCCGACCGCTACGCGGCGGAGCCGGCGGGGGACAAGCGCGCGGCGATCCTCTACACACCAGGCCAGTCGAAGTCCGTCGGGAGCATCGGCGACTTCAGCCAGGGGTACGGCTACCCGAAGTACCGGAACATCTATCAGAACGGGTCGCGCGGCTCGGACCTCAACTTCCCGGACACCGACTTCCCGATGTGGCGTCTCGCCGACGCGTATCTCATCTACGTCGAGGCGGTCGTGCGCGGCGGTGGCGGATCGATGACCACCGCGCTCGGCTACGTGAACGCGCTCCGTCAGCGCGCCTATGGCAACGCGACAGGGAACGTCACCACGGCCGACCTCACGCTCCCCTTCATTCTCGACGAGCGCTCGCGCGAGCTCGCGTGGGAAGGGCACCGCCGTCAGGACCTGATCCGCTTCGGGCAGTTCTCCGACGCGGGCATCTGGCAGTGGAAGGGCGGAGTGCAGGCCGGCAAGACGATGCCGAAGTACCTCGACCTGTACCCGATCCCGACCAACGAGCTGGCCGCGAATCCCACGATCAAGCAGAACCCGGGCTACTGATCACCGACACACATGGCCGCGGCTCCGCCGGATTTTCGGCGGAGCCGCGCGCCGTTTTCGCACACGCAGAACCTCACATGATGTCACGCATGACCGTCAGACTCCGCACGCTGTTCTTCGCCGCTGTGCTCGCCGCGTGCGGCGGCAAGCAGGCGACGGCGCCGATCGGCAAGCCGTACGTTCCGCCGACGCGCCCCTCGCTCGACGCGACCTATCGGCCGAGCGGTCACGCCGCCGCGGGCGACGTCTTCGTCCACCTCTTCGAGTGGAAGTGGACGGACATCGCCAGCGAGTGCGAGAACGTGCTCGGGCCGGCGGGCTTCAAGGCGGTGCAGGTCTCGCCGCCGCAGGAGCACAGCATCACCCCGAGCCACGACTGGAGCGAGCGCTATCAGCCGGTGAGCTACAGCATCGCGCGCAGCCGGTCGGGAACGGGCGCCGAGTTCGCCGACATGGTGACGCGCTGCAAGGCGGCCGGCGTCGACATCTACGTCGACGCGGTCATCAACCACATGACGAACTTCCCGAGCCCGGGCACGGGGAGCAACGGCACCGCCTACACGAAGTACAACTATCCGGGACTCTACACGGAAGCCGACTTCCATCTCCCGGCGTGCACGGTGAACAACTACGCGAACGCCGCCGAGGTGCAGGACTGCGAGCTGTTCGGGCTCCCGGATCTGAACACGGGGCTGGAATCGGTGCGGCGAAAGATCGCCGGGTATCTCGTCATGCTCGCGCGGCTCGGCGTCGCCGGCTTCCGCATCGACGCGGCGAAGCACATCCAGCAGGTGGAGCTCGACAAGATCCTCGGCATCGTCGATTCGACGATGAAGGCGGAAGGCAAGCCGATTCCGTACTGGTTCCTCGAGGTGTCGGCGGGATTCGGCGAGGCGCTCTCCCCGCACGACTACTTCGGCGAAGCGTACGCGTCGGGGGGCGCGGCGGACATCACGGAGTTCATCTTCGTCGGCGTCGGCGACAAGTTCCGCCAGGTGGGCGGGCAGCATCTGTCGCAGCTCAACCAGAACGGCTCGGCGGGCAACCAGTTCTCCCCGACCGCGTGGGGACTGATGCCATCCGACAAGGCGGTGGCTTTCCTCCAGAACCACGACACGCAGCACAACGGCGGGATCAGCTACCGCGACGGCCAGACCTTCCGCCTCGCGAACGTCTGGATGCTCGCCTACCCGTACGGCTATCCGTCGATCCTCTCGAGCTACGCCTTCGACTATCCGTCGGGCAACTCGATGGGGCCGCCGTCGGACGCGAACGGCTGGACGCTGCCGGTGACCTGCGCGTCGAGCCTCGAGACGGCGACGATCGGCCAGTGGGTCTGCGAGCACCGCGACCCGTACATCCGCAACATGGTCGGCTTCCGGAAGTACGTCGCCGGCACGGACGTCAACCACTGGTGGGACAACGGCGCGAACGCGATCGCCTTCTCCCGCGGCGACAAGGGATTCGTCGCGATCAGCCGCGAGACCTCCTCCGTGACGGCGACGATCGCGACCGGGCTGCCGGCGGGGAGCTACTGCGACCTGCTCACCGGTGGCAAGAGCGGCGCGAGCTGCGCGGGGACGACGGTCGTCGTCGACGCGAGCGGCGCGGTGTCTCTGACGTTAGGCGCGAACTCGGCGGTGGCGATCGACGGGGCGAACAGGCTGTAGGCTCGTCGTTGTTGCATCGGATCGCTTCGTGTGCAGGTCGGGTTTCCTCGCTGGCGGGCCGAGGTGTGGCCTGCTCGTGGCGCGCGGATCACGCTGCGGAGTGGGGTCAACGGGGAACTACAATCACACGGATCTGCACGGATTTTCACGGATGAGACCTTGGGACATGCGGCGAGATGATCTCGCCAGGCGCGCCCCAAAAAAAGGATTGCCGTATCCGTGAAAATCCGTGTAAATCCGTGAAGACTGTCGTTCCCCGTTACGACTCGATGTCGATGGAAGCAGGGTGTTCGCCTCGAACCGATCGCTACCGCCGCAGCTCGAAGAGGTAGCCGCGCTTCGGCTGCAGCACTCCGAGCGGGATCCACCCGCGGACGGCGCCGTCGGTCGGTACGCGAATCGCCGCGGCGTTCCGCCCGCCGAGCAGGGAGTTCGCCCGCCACTGGCCGGGCGGGAGCGAGCCGGCCGGAGCGGAGAGCGTGAGGGCGCGCACCGGGCTCGCGCCGAGGTTCGCCAGCACGAGCACCACGCGATCGCCGTCCCGCCGGAGATACGCCGCGACCGAGGAATCGCTCGTCGTCAGCGGCACCAGCGTTCCGCTGCCTAACGCGCGATTCGCGGATCGCAGGTGGATCAGCCGCCGGTGCCAGGCGAGCAGCGACGACGTGTCGCGCTCCTCCGCCTCCACCGTCACCGCCTGCGAATCGGGCTGCAGCTGCTCCCATGGCGTGCCGGTCGTGAAGCCGCCGTGCGCGGCGCGCGTCCACTGCATCGGCGTCCGGATGCGCGGGTCTGGCTTCGTCCCCGTCATCCCGATCTCCTCGCCGTAGTAGAGGAAGGGAAGACCGGGCATCGTCAGCATGATCAGCGAGGCGAGCTTCGCCTTCGCGACGTCGCCGCCGAGCTCCGTCATCGTGCGCGGCTGGTCGTGGTTGCGGAGGAAGGGCGACCAGCGCTGCGCGGGCACGTTCTCCTGCAGGCGAAGCACCGGACCGAGCATCCCCGTCGCCGAGCCCGTGCGCACCGCGGCGACGATGCTGTCGGCGAGCTCGAAGGCGAAGTACGAGTCGAGCTGGTCGGGGTAGTAGCTGAAGAGCGTATCCCCCGTCGCACTCACCTCGCCGACGGTGTACGAGCGCGGGTTCGTGGCGCGGACGTAGTCGCCGTACTCGTGGAGCAGCGCGTGCGTCCCCGTGCTGTGCGCGATGTGCCCCGGCTCCTCGACGAGATACGGCACCGCGTCGAGACGGAAGCCGTCGACGTGCATCGAATCGAGCCAGAAGCGCGCGATCTTCTTCGCCTCCTCGCGCACCGCGGGCGTCTCGTAGTTCAGGTCCGGCATCCCGCCCCAGAAGAATCCGTAGTACCACTCGTCGCGCAGCGGCGACTTGTGCCAGTTGCTCTGTCCCCACGGGTTGAGCTCCGTCGGCTTCGGCGACGCGAAGCGGTACCAGCTCCGATACGGCGACGTCGTATCGCGCAGCGCCGCCTGGAACCACGGACTCTTGTCGGAGGTGTGATTCAGCACCATGTCGACGAGCACTCTGATTCCGCGCCGGTGTGCAGCCGCGACGAGCGCGCGGAAGTCGTCGTTGGTGCCGTAGTCGTGCTGCACCTTGTAATAGTCGACGACGTCGTAGCCGTGATAGCTCGCCGCCTCGGCGACGGGCATCAGCCAGATGCAGCGCGCGCCGAGCGAGCGCGTGCTCCGCGGGTTGCCGTCGTCGATGTAGTCGAGCTTCGCCGTGAGTCCGCGCAGGTCGCCGACGCCGTCGCCGTCGCTGTCCATGAAGGAGCGGACGAAGACCTCGTAGCAGGTCGCGCCGCGGGTCCAGTCGGGGAGCGCGCTCCGCGTCGGCGCGGACTGCGCGGCGAGCGGGATGGCGGAGAGCAGCAGCGCCGAGAGGAGCGTCGCGCCGCGCGCGCGGATGGTCGATGTGTGCACGGTCACGATCCTAGCGCGCGGCCCGCCGGGTGTCGATACCGTGAAGAGCCGGACGGCACGGCCTCTGCCACTCTCGCGCGCCGGCGCACTCGGTGTGCCCAGTCACGAGGAGATCGCATGGTCATCACGGGATACGACGTCGGCATCCTGCTGAAGAAGACGTGGAGCGAGATCGGGAAGGACAAGGTCAGCGTCTACGCGGCGCAGATGGCCTACAACTTCTTCTTCTCGCTCTTTCCGCTCCTGCTCTTCTTCGCCGCGATGCTCGGGACGATCGCGGACAAGCAGCAGGTGATGGGATGGTTCAGCGGGCCGGCGATGTCGACGCTCCCCGCCGCCGTCGCCCAGCTGCTGCGGCAGACGATCTCCGCGGTGATCTTCGCGAAGGGTGCGCCGGGGCTGCTCTCCTTCGGCCTTCTCGCCGCCGCGTGGTCGGGCTCCGCCATCTTCGGCTCCTTCCGCGACGCGCTCAACGCAGCGTTCGAGGTCACGGAGTTCCGGCCCTGGTGGAAGCGCTACCTGATGCAGCTCGGCGCCCTCGTCGTCGCGGGCGTGGTAATCGTCTCGGCGACCATCGTCCTCCTCAACGGCGAAGGGATCGTCCGCTGGATCGGCGATCGCGTCGGGCTCGGCCAGGCATTCGTCACCGCGTGGACGATCCTCCAGTTCCCGATCGCGATCGGCGCGCTGGTGCTGCTGCTCTGGCTTCTCTACCTCTATCTGCCGAACCGCAAGCACCAGCAGAAGAAGTACATGTTCGTGTCCGCGGTGGTGGCGACGGTGCTCTGGCTCGCCGCGACGCTGCTCTTCCGGCTGTACGTGCAGAAGTTCCACGCGATGAACCCGGCGTACGGCGCGGTGGGCGCGATCATGGTGCTGCTGACGTGGATGTACTACTCCTCCTTCGTGCTCCTCGCCGCGGGCGAGCTGGGCGCGGAGCTGGAGGCGGGCACGGGGCGAGTGGGGGCGCGCGAGACAGCCAGCGAGCGGCCAAGGGGAGAGGGAGGGGAAGGCCGCACCGAGCGCGGAGTCCCGGTCGGTGCCATGGAGAACGGCGGGCGCGCCGGCATGGTCCACCTCCTCGGCGATCTCGTACGCGAGGGCGCGACGCTGCTGAAGCGCGAGCTGGCAATGGCGCGCGCCGAGGTCGCGGAGATCGTGCGCGGCGTCTCGCGGGGGACGGCGATGGTCGCGACCGGCGGCGTGCTCGCACTCCTCGGCGCGCTCTCGCTCCTCTCGGGCGTGATCCTCCTCGTCGGCGACCAGTGGCTGCCCCGCGACCGCTACTGGCTCGGCGCGATTGCCGTGATGGTCGTCGCGCTCGCAATCGCCGGATTCTTCGCGAAGCGCGGGCTCGGCCTCCTCGGCTCTCTGCGTCGCCCTCCTGTGGGCGAGCGTCCCGGCGGTTAGACTTTCGACTTCCGCAGGACACTCGGCACCTCAGGAGGGCGGTCTCGTGCACGCGAACATCTCCCGCTGCTTTGGCCTCGTCGTCTCCCTCGCCGCGCTCGCCGCGACCGCGACGGCGCAGGGCCCCGATCTCTACGGCGCGATGCACTGGCGCGAGATCGGCCCCACTCGCGGCGGACGCGCGCGCGCGATCGCCGGCGTCCCCGGCCAGCCTAACGTCTTCTACGCCGGCTACGACAACGGCGGCGTCTGGCGGAGCACCGACTACGGCAACAACTGGAAGCCGATCTTCGACGACCAGCCGACCGGCTCCATCGGCGCGATCGCCGTCTCGCTCTCGAACCCGAACATCATCTACGTCGGCTCGGGCGCGGGGATCATCCGCCCCGATCTCGCGACGGGCAACGGCGTCTACAAGTCCACCGATGGTGGGAAGACGTGGACGCATCTCGGCCTTCGCGACACGCAGATGATCGCGAACATCGAGGTCGACCCGACCAACCCGAACCGGCTCTTCGTCGCCGCGCTCGGCCACCCGTACGGTCCGAACGCCGAGCGCGGAATCTTCCGCTCGACCGACGGCGGTCAGACCTTCGAGAAAGTGCTCTACAAGGACGAGTACACCAGCGCGAACGACGTCCGGATCGATCCCGCCAACCCGAACGTCGTCTACGCCGCGCTCTGGCAGCAGCAGCAGGCGTTCATCGAGGGACAGTCCTTCGGCGGGACGAGCGGCGGGATCTTCAAGTCCACCGACGGCGGCACCACCTGGAAGCAGCTCACGAGCGGACTGCCCGCGGTGGTGGAGGCGAATCTCGCGATCGCGCCGAGCGACTCCCGCACGGTGTACGCGTTCGTCGCGAGCGGGGACGATCCCTCGCAGGGCGGCGCGCAGGGCGCGGGCCCGGTCGCGCTCTACAAGACGACGGATGCGGGCGAGCACTGGAGCCTCGTCGTGCGCGATCCGAGCGTGTCGCACGAGGAGCAGCTCAAGGCGCAGGACCCGCGGCCGCTGGCGCGCATCGGCGGCGGCGACCTGCCGACGCTGGCGATCGACCCGAAGAACCCGAACGTGGTCTACAGCGCGTCCACCGTCTTCTGGCGGAGCGACGACGGCGGCTTCAAGTGGAGCGCGGTGCGCGGCGCCCCCGGCGGCGACGACTCCCAGAAGGCCTGGATCAACCCGAACGACCCGAACATCGTCTTCGTCGTCTCCGACCAGGGCGCGGTGGTGTCGGCGAATCACGGCGTGTCGTGGAGCAACTGGTACAACCAGCCGACCGCCGCGATGTACCACGCGTCGACCGACAACGCGTTCCCGTACCGAGTGTGCGGCGGGCAGCAGGACTCCGGCTCGGCGTGCGTCGCCAGCCGGTCGATGGACGGTGAGATCACCTTCCACGACTGGCATCCGGTGAACATCCAGGAGTACGGGATCGCGGCGCCCGATCCGACCGATCCCGATCTCGTCTTCGGGAGCATGCGGACCAACGTCTCGCTCTACGATCGCGAGACGGCGCAGACGGGCTACCTCGGCCCCGATCGCGACGCCGATCCCGACTTCGGGCGCAACGTCCGCACGATGCCGATCCACTGGTCGCAGGCAGCGCCGAACGTCCTCTTCTACGCCACCAACGTCGTCTGGAAGACGACGGACAAGGGGCACAGCTGGACGCGCATCAGCCCGGACCTCGCGCGCGCGACGTACGAGGTGCCGCCGAGCGCGGGGAAGTACGCAAGCGGCTTCCAGGTCCGGCCGTTAGGCGCGATCACCGCGCTCGCGCCGTCGCCGCGCGACGTGAAGGTCATCTGGGCGGGGACCGACGACGGCAACGTCCAGGTGACGACCGATGGCGGCGCGCACTGGAGCAACGTGACGCCCCCGGCGATCAAGTCGTGGACGCGCATCTTCAACATGGACGCCGGGCACTTCGACACGCGCACCGCATACGCGGCGGCGAACACGATGCGCATCGACGACATGAACCCGCACTTCTGGCGCACCCACGACGGCGGGAAGACGTGGACGGAGATCGACGCCGGCGTCGCGCCGGGCGCGGTGTCGAACGCGATCCGCGAGGACCCGCGCACCCCGGGGCTGCTCTACGCGTCGACGGATGCGCAGGTCTGGGTCTCCTTCGACGATGGCGACCACTGGCAGTCGCTGAAGAACGACATGCCGACGATCTCGGTGCGAGACCTGCTCGTGAAGGACGACAGCACCTGCATGTGCGCCGATCTCATCGCGGCGACGCACGGGCGCGGCTTCTGGATCCTCGACGACTTGACGCCGCTGCGTCAGGCGGCCCAGGCGCGCGCGGCGAAGGGCGCGTACCTCTACAAGCCGATCGACGCCGTGCGCGTCCGCTTCGGCACGAACGATCCGACGCCGTGGCCGCCGGAGGTGCCGGCTGGGGAGAACCCGCCACCGGGCGCGATCATCGACTACTACCTCGCGAGCGAGGCGGCGGGGCCGGTGCGCATCGAGATCCTCGACGCGAGCGGTGCCGTCGTGCGCACCTACTCGAGCGAGCAGCGCGCCCCCGAAGTCGACGCGGCGCTGAACCCGGCGGCGTACGACACCGTCTGCCAGCGCACGCCTGACGCTCCGCACTGCTCGGTGCCACTCTACTGGGCGGCGCCCGCGATGACGATCGCGACGAGCCCGGGGATGCATCGCATGAGCTGGGACCTCCGCTTCGATCCGATCACCGAGCAGGGCGCGGCGCTCGAGGGGGACGTCGGCGTCGTACCGCACCGCAGCTACACGAGCGTGAACGCGCCCTGGGCGCCCCCCGGCCGCTACACGGTGCGGCTCACCATCGGGAACGAGCGCTACACGCAGCCGCTGCGCGTCCGTCTCGACCCGCGCGTCCGCACGCCGGCCTCGGGTCTCGCGCAGCTCGCGACGCTCTCGCGCGAGATGTACACCGGCGCGCGTTCGGCGCACGCGGAATACCTGCGCGCCCGCGCGCTCGTCGCCGCGCTCGACAGCGTGCACGGTCCGGACGCCGACGCGTTCCGCGCGCAGGTGGAATCGCTCGCTCCGAGCCCGGTCGCGTCGCCAGGCCGTCGTGGCCCCCGCCCGCGTGGACGGGTGACCCCGACCTCGCTCGACGCGCTGAGCAACGCAATGCTCGACGCGGCGATGTCGATGCAGAACGCCGACATGGCGCCGACGCAGGCGCAGGTCGAGGCGACCCGTCGCGCCGCCACGCAGTCGCGCGCGATCATGGCGCGCTGGAACACCCTCCGGACCACCGGGCTCGCCGAGTTGAACGCGAAGCGGAAGAGGGCGGGGGAGAAGGCGATTCCGGTCACGGAGTGAAGGGCACGAAGGGTTTGCAAGAGAACGTTCCTGGAGCTATCGCTCTGATTGAACAAAAGGCACGAAGGGCACGAAGAGGTTCATGGCAAACCCTTCGTGCCCTTCGTGCCTTCTGTTATTCACAGGAGCTATTCCCAGCAACAGCAAGCCTCCGCACCGCGAGACGAAGGAGCCTCTGGACAGAAGACGGGAGCGGGCCGAGATTCGGGCACGCGATGACCGTTAGGCCGCGCCACCCTGTCCACCCGCCCATGCGCCACGCTTCACTCATTGCAGCCGCGATCGTGCTGGCCGCCGCCGCGCCGCTCGCCGCGCAGCAGTCGGCGGGGAGCTGCCGGCCCGCGCTCGATCCGATTCCCGGCGCCTTCCAGAGCGACACGATCTTCCTCGCGCTCGACCCGGGGTACGGCATCAAGCCGCTCGCGCCGGAGATCGAGCTCACCGCCCTCTCGGTGATCGCCGACTCGCTCGTGCTCCCGACGCCGATGCCGATGCCGCCGGTGATCGCGAAGACCTTCTCCTTCGAGGGCGGAACGATGCTCGGCGGGACGCAGGGGATGATGGGCGAGGCGTTCGTTGAGTTCAACGGGAAGGGCGAGGTGAAGCGCGTCGGCCTCACCCAGTCGTCGCTCGTGTCGAGAATCGATGACGCCCTCATCGCCGCGGTGAAGAGCGGCGTGAACAACGGCGCCTTCATGGCCTACGAGAAGGCGACGCGTGGGCCGGGCGGCTTCGTCTTCATCGAGCTTCGCTCGATCCCGCTCCCGCCGTTCAGGGAGAAGGCGGCGGAATACGTGCGGCAGCCTCTCGCCGGAATCCCGCTCCCACAGAACCCCGCCCCGAAGAAGGGCGAGATCGCGCAGCTCCCGGTGCGGGTGATCCAGGTCCCCGTCGTCAGGATGACGTCGCATGCGTCGATCCCCGGCTCCGGGCCACATCCGGCCTTCCCGCTGCAGGAGCGCCAGGAAGGGCAGGATGGCTTCGTGCACGTGGAGTTCGTGGTCGGGGGAGACGGTCGCGTTCTCCCGGGCACCTTCCGGCTCGCGAACGCGATGACCGCGGGCTACGCGCGCGCGGTCCAGCACGCGGTCGAGGGCTACACCTTCACTCCCGCGATGGTGGACGGCTGCGGCTTGCCGGAGCGGCTGACGTACACCTTCACCTTCGACGTGAACTGACCGTGCGCAAGGCGGCGGTCTGCGTTCTGCTGCTGGGCCTTTCCGCGGTCATGGGCGGGGCGCGTCGGCGTGTACTGCGAGTGGTGCTTCGGGCACTGGAAGCGGTGCGCGTCGTCGTTCCACCGCAGCGCGGTGTGCCGATGCGGGCAGGAGAGGTTGAACGCGTACACCAGTCCCTGCCACCGCGTCAGGATGACCTCCGAATCGCGATCGATGCCCGCGGCGAGCAGGAGCCCGCTGATGAAGAGCAGCGTCAGCGCGATCAGGACCGGCCGGTGCACCGCGTGCAGCTCGGCGAGCTGGCGGCGACGGTCCTCTCCGTCGCCACGCAGGGCGCGCAGCGTCGATCGGTCGGCGGCGAGCGCGAAGCCGCCGCCGAAGAGCAGCGCGACGACGTGCACCGTCGTCACCGAGGTCGAGACGGCCGCCGAGCTGCCGTAGAGGTCCTTCCACGGCGCGAGCGCGTCGACGAGTGCCTGTGCGATCGGCATGTGTCGTCCTCAGTCGCGGCTGATCCACATCATGACGTGCCCGCGATCGCGAGTCCGATCGACGTCAACGCGATCGCGCGGTGAGCGTTCGCATCCTCCTGCCAGCACGGCGTGCCTCGAAGTTGCCGGCGCGGCCCGAAGCTGTGACTCGGCATCCTGCCCCGACGGTGTGGGGAATTCTACCAACGTGAAGAAGCGAAGGCCCGAGCGGGCTCGTATGGAGCCGCTTCGTGCCTTCTGTCATTCCACGAGCAGCGCTGGCGTCGCTCCGTTTGACAGGCGGAGTGCATGTGGGTTCTGTTACGACTCATGCGATCAGCCAACGCTCTCCTCCTCCCGGTCGCCGCCCTCCTCGCGGCCGCCTGCACGCGCCCCGCGGCGCCCGTCGTCATCC
>JABFXM010000122.1 GCA_013361745.1 Gemmatimonadaceae bacterium
CGACGCGCGCGACGTGAGCGAGCGCACGATGTCACAGAGTGCCACCTCCACGTCTCATTTTTTCACTTGTGGCATCCACACGCGCGATGCGATCATGACGTGACGTAGTACCCGTCGTTCAACGACCTGTGGAGGACCCGTGGACGAGATCGACCGACCGATCCGGCATCTTTCATTTTTCGAAGCGCTCGCCTCGCTCGACGAGCAGAACGCCGAGTGGCGCGCGACGACCGCGGGTCTGGTCGTGCTGCGCCTGGTCGACGCGTGGCTCGACGAGGGCGTGCAGGTCGCGAGCGCCGACGCGTGGGGCTTGACCGCGGTGCGCGAGGCAGTGGAGGCGATGTCGCCGGGTGATCCGGCGCGCGTGATCCTCGGTGGGGTGGTGGATGCGATGGCGACCGCATCGCGCAACGATTTCGCGCTCGTCGCGCCGCGGCTGATGGCGTACGGGCGCGCGCTCAACTTCGACGCGCGGTGGCGGCTCGCGGCGGACGTCTACCAATCGCTGCTCGGCCGCGCGCACCCGATCGACGAGGCGGACGTCTACATCGACGCATCGATGCAGCTGGGCTACTGCTCGCGCATGATCGGCGACTGGAACGTGGCGGCGGACGCCTACGCGGACGCCGGCAGGGTGGCGACGTCGATCGGGGACGTGGTGGGGATCCTGCGCGCACGCATCGCCGACGCACGATTATCGATGTCGCGCGGCAACCTGCCGCGTGCGGAGCAGATTCTCGATGATACGATCGAGCGGGCGACGTCAGCGTCGCTCGACGACGTCGCGGGGCTGGCGTTGCACGAGCGGGCGGCACTCGCGATCGAACGTGGAGAATTCGAGAAATCGATCCGGTTCGGCTACAGCGCGCTCGCGAGGTCGAGTGGACGCGCAGCGCGGGATCGCGTGCTCGCCGACATCGCGGGCGCTTTCCTGGATCTCGGAGTCACGTCCGTCGCACGCGATGCCTTTCTCATTCTCGCCGCCACCGCACAGGAGCAGTACGTGCGCTGGACGTCCACGCTCAACTTGTTCGACATCGCGATCCGCGAAGGCAGCGAGCCTGGCTTCGAACTGTACCGACGCCAACTCGCTACCTGTGAACTACCAGTCACGCTTCAGGTTCATTACCACCTGATTGCGGGAAGGGGTTACGAAATCTTCGGGCGAGGGGCGCAGGCTCGCCGTTCGTTGCTGGAGGCGATCGAACTCGCGTCTTCGAACCGGCTCAATCAGCTGCTGTTCACCGCCGAGGAAAGCCTGAGACAGCTCGAGGAGGGGGCGCTCGCCGTGCACGACGCACGAAATGGAGCGCCCGTGCCCGAGACCATTCTCGATGTCGCCGCGGCGATTCACGAGATGAAAGAGCTGGTCGGGATAGGAGAGTGAAAAGCCCAACGGCCGCGTCGAGAGGACGCGGCCGCCGATGGTTGACCTTTGAAGTTGTTGCTACTTCATGCAGATCATCCCGCCGGTCGTAACGCTGCAGTTGTCGCGCTTCGGAGCGCTCGGAGCGACGGGGTTCGAGCAGGCGGAGACGGCAAGGGCGGCGGCGGCCAGGATGATGGCGGCGATCTTGTTGCGGCGCATGGGGTTACCTCGCGGGGATTGTGGGGCGCGGGAGACGACGCACGCAAGCTAGGGTCGCTTGCAACGGGGGGAACGTGCATTTTGAGACCTTGGAGTGGCATTCTGTGACATGTAAACCAGGGTCTCTTGGACGTCGTCGCGTATCTCCCCCCGCCGCTGATGTCGCACCTGCGCGTCGTGCTCGGCGAGGAACACCAACTGACACCCGTCGCGGGGTGGGAGGAGCTGGAGGCGACGGTGCGACGCCGGCCGGCGGACATCGCCGTCGTCGATCCGACGCAGCCAGGTACGCTGCGCGTCGCCGAGACGGCGCTGCTTCGGCAGCGCTATCCCTCGGTCCGCGTCGTGGTCTACACGCAGCTGTCGCCGAGCGCGATGCGAGTGGTGGTCGAGCTGGCGAGAAACGGGTTGGAGCACGTCGTTCTGCATCGATTCGACGACGACCCGCGGCGCTTCGGGGAACTGCTCTCGCAACTGCCGGGGCACACGCTCGGCGAGATGCTGCTCCACCGGCTGCGTGAATCGCTGGAGAGGACCCCGCCGCGGGTGGCGGGGGCGATCGGCCGGATGATTCGCACGCCGCGGCAGTACTCGGCGGTGGACGATCTCGCCGCGGGCGCGGGGATGACGCGGCGGCAGCTGTATCGGGTGCTGGAGGCGGCGGGGTTCACCTCGCCGCGGTTGCTGGTGCAGGCGGCGCGAGTGGTCCGCGCGTTCGCCTATCTGCGGGATCCTGGACGGTTGCTCGAGGACGTGTCGGCGAAGCTGGGATACAGCGAGCCGCGCGTGCTCAACCGGGTGATGCTCGAGCTCGCGGGGATGCGTCCGCTCGAGGCGCGCGGAGCGATCGACTCGGAGGAGTTCGTCGAGCGAGTGGCGACACGGCTCTTCGCGCCGGCGCTGGAGCTGGACGACATGTGAGAGGAGGGAGGATGGCGCAACACAGACAGCGCAGCCGATGCCGGGTGCTCGTCGTCGATGACGAACCGTCGATCTGCAAGGCGCTCGAGATCGTGCTCCGTCGGGAGGGCTACGACGTCGTCACCGTCGGGAGCGGCGAGACGGCCACGTCGCTGCTCCGCGAGGGGCGCTTCGACGCGATGATCGTCGACCTGCGGATTCCCGACATGCGGGGCGACGTCATCTTCGAGCTCGCCGCCGCCCTCCAGCCGCACCTCCGCACCGCGACGCTGCTCATGACCGGCGACCTGAGCGAACGAGCGAGCCGGCTGGTCGCCGCCTGCGGGTGTCCGACGTTGCTGAAGCCGTTCGACCTGCAGGACGTCCTCGACGCCGTCGGCGCGCTGGTGTCGACGCCGGAGGCCGCGAGCGCCTGAGGAAAGGGGGTAAGGGACCAGGAGAGTAAGGGGAGTACGGAAGGGCCACATGGCAGTGCCTCACTCCCCTCACTCTCCTTACTCCCCTTACGCCCCTTCTCCCTGCCCTTCCAGCTCCGTCCATCGCGCGACCGCGCGACGGAGATGGGGGATGACGATTGAGCCACCGACGATGAGCCCGACGCCGAACGCCTCGAATGCTTCCTCGCGCGTGACGCCTTCCTCCTGGCAGCGGACGACGTGATACGTCACGCAGTCGTCGCAGCGCAGCACCATCGACGCGACGAGGCCGAGGAGCTCCTTCGTCTTCACGTCGAGCGCCCCGGACTCGTAGGCGCGTCCGTCGAGATTGAAGAAGCGATTGATGACGAGGTTGTCCTCGCCGAGGATCTCGGCGTTCATCTTCTCGCGGAAGGCGCGGAACTCGGCGAGGGAGCCGGCGCGCGGGGCGTGATCGTCGCTCATAGCTTCCAGCTTCTGAGGGTGGTGAGAGCGGTATCGAGAGCCGCGCGCTGCTCGGGACGCGTCGCGCGGGCAAGCAGCTCCTCGTACGTGCGGATGGCGAGGGCGAGGGCATGCTCGTCACTCTCGGCGCCGGCGAGGGATGCGGCGTTGTCGGCGAGGATGGCGCGCGCGAGCTCGTCGCCGGGAAAGCGGTCGGTCACCTGCTGCCAGCGCGCGACGCGCGCGCGCGGGTCGGACTCGGAGAGCGCCCAGAGGTGCCATGCTCCGCGATTCTCCGGATCCGCGGCGATGGCGCGGCCCGCGAGCTCACCGACGACGTCCCCGCCCCGCCCGTGCAGCCAGTAGGCGTTGGCGAGCGAGACGAGCGCGCGCGCGTCGTCGGGGCGAAGATCGACGACGCGCTCGTAGAGCGGGCCCGCGATCTCCGGCCGATCACGGTAGGGCTCCGCGGCGGCGATGAGCGTGTCGGCATCGGCCTCGGAGGCGATCGACTGCAGGGAACGAATGAGCGTGGTGAAGTTCGAGTCGCGCTCGAAGACGGCGACGGCGGCGGCGACCGCGGCGCTCGCGGAGCCGGTGTCGGACGCGGACGGTGGGATCATCCGCGAAAGCTAACGACGGACAGCAACGAGCAACGAGCGTCCAGGCAATGAGCCACAGCGCAGCACTCTCACTCTGTGTCATTTCGCGATCGCCGGAGACGCGGTCGATCGTGCGCGAGGCGGCGGCGATCGCCTACCCGGGCGCCACCGTGACGGACGTCGTTCCGGAGGGCGCGCAGAAGCTGCCGCCGTGCGCCGCCGCGATCGTCGACGGGACGAGCGACACCGGCGCGGCGACGGAGGTCGCGCGGCGAATCCGCGCCGGCGGGTCGCGCGCGGCGCTGCTGTTCATCGTCGCCGGACGCGACGCGGGACTGGCGGCGCGGGTGGCGCCATTGGGGGTGCTCGAGCAGGTCGAGCTGCACGATGTCGCCCGGACGCTCGGGCCGGCGATCGAGCGCGCGATGGGTGGCGAGGGTGCGTGGCCCGCGGCACTCGTCGCCGCGCGCGACGAGCTGCGGAAGACGCAGCGCCTGATGGCGGCGGGAGAGATCGCGCTCGGACTGCAGCACTCGATGAACAATCCGCTCACGGCGATCCTCGCCGAAGCGCAGCTGCTCGAGATGGAGGATCTCCCGGAGGAGACGAAGAGCGCCGTCGCGCGGATCGTCGAGAACACCCGTCGACTGGTGACGCTGGTCCGGACGCTTGACGCGATCGGACCGAAGAAGCAGGGATAGATCCGTGACGGCGCCGGGCCAGCCGATGCCCGGCACGAAGTTCGCAAGCGAGGGCAGCCGACGGCCGCCGGAGGATTGGCGGTTGCGCGAAACGAGGCGGGGTGCGATGTTGGTGCATCTCGCGGTGGGTCGTTCGACACCACCGCGCCCCCGGCCGAGTCCCGTGCAGCGCGCCTCGCGCGCGCCGGATGGATGAAGCGGTCGGACGGAGGTGGCCCCGGAGTCGCCGCAGGCCCGGAGATGCCTCTCCAAGCAGAGCAGCAGGTCGGCAGGCGCGTGAGCGATTTCCGCGCTGATCCCGACGGCACGATGCGCGTTTGAGGCGCGCTGGACGCACCCCCGCAATTCTGAATCAGGCGCGGTTCGACGCGCACACAGCTCGACTTCAGCACAACATCCGCGCGCTCCGGCGCGCGAGCACGCAGCACGCATTGGCGCATCCGACAACATCGCGCCCGACCCAACCCCATCAACACCCGCGCGCCGAGGACATCGTCCGACGCGATCTCCGTTCGCGCGCGCGCCATACCCTTACCGTGATCGTTGCATGAACGAGCGTCGCCGTCCTCCCCGCCGCGGCCGTGGTCCCCGTCCGTCCAATCCCGATGCCGGCGGCGAGACCGCGGAGCCGAACCCGTACCGCGACTCGACGACGGCGAGCGACTCGCCGGGCGGGGGAGATCGCGACGACGGCGTCGCGCTCGATCCGTACGCGCCGAGCGACCGGTCCGAGCGCTCCGAACGCGGCGAACGCCCGGAGCGGGGCCATCGCCGCGAGCGGGGTGAGCGCGCCGATCGTGGTGAGCGCGCCGAGAACGCGACGCCTTCCCTCGACACGCCGATGATCACGCCGCGCGAACCCGGGATCGAGCCCTCGAACGGCTCGGGCTCACCAGCGCCGGCGCAGCGGGAAGAACCCGCGATTCGCGAGGAAGGGAGAGGCGATGGAGGCGGCCGCAATCAGGGCGGCGGGCGGCATCAGCATCAGCAGCGCAATCGCGACGGGCAGGGGAACAACAACAACGGCAACCGCGACGGAAACTTCCGCGGAAACCGCGACGGAAACCGTGAGGGCGGACGACGGGGGCGTCGCAACCGTGGACGCGGCCCGCGTCGCGGTGGCGAGCAGCAGGAGCGCGGACCCGCGATGCCGGTCGTCGCCGATGGGGAGACGAAGGGCTGGTTCGACCAGGGGCGAGACGGTGGCTACATCCGCCGCGCGAGCGGGAGCTATCTCGCGGAGCCCGGGGACGCATTCGTCCCGATGCAGATGATGCGACAGATCGGCCTTCGTCGCGGCGATCTGATCGAAGCGACCACGGGTCGCGACCAGCGCGGACGCACCGTCGTCGCCGAGGTGAAATCGGTGAACGGTCAGGACCCCGCGACGGCGGCGCGTCGTCCGGACTTCCAGTCCCTCGTCGCGTCGTACCCGGAACGGAAGCTCTACCTGGAGACCGGGCGTCCGGCGAAGGGTGGCGCGGAGCTGATCCGTCGCGCGATCGACCTCATCGCGCCGATCGGCTTCGGCCAGCGAGCGCTGATCGTCGCGCCGGCACGCGCGGGCAAGACGACGCTCCTCCACGCGATCACGGAAGGCGTCGCGCTCAACCACCCGAACGCGGTGCTGCTCATCCTGCTCGTCGACGAGCGTCCGGAGGAAGTGAGCGAGGCGATCTCCTGGGGGGTGGGCGAGGTCATCGCGTCCAGCTTCGACCAGCCGGCGCAGCGCCACGTCGAGGTGACCGACATCGTTCTCGAGCGCGCGCGTCGTCTCGTCGAGATGGGGAAGGACGTGGTGATCGTGCTCGATTCGCTGACGCGCATGGCGCGTGCGCACAACACCGCGGAGCGCGGCACCGGCCGCACGCTCTCGGGTGGTCTCGACGCGCAGGCGATGGCGAAGCCGAAGGCGTTCTTCGGTTCGGCACGCGCGATCCCCGCCTCGGCGGGGGGCGGCTCGCTGACGATCATCGCGACGGCGCTGGTCGAGACGGGATCGCGGATGGACGACGTGATCTTCGAGGAGTTCAAGGGGACGGGCAACTCGGAGATCAAGCTCGATCGGTCGCTGGCCGAGAAGCGGATCTATCCCGCGATCGACATCGCGACGAGCGGGACGCGTCGCGAGGAGAAGCTGTTCCGCCCCGAGCAGCTCGACTCGGTCTACACGCTGCGGCGGGGGCTGAGCCAGATGCCGCCGCAGGCGGGGCTGGAGTGGCTGATCAAGCGGATCGCCGCGACGACGAGCAACGACGCGCTGCTGGCAGGACTCTGAAGGCAGGGGTCAGGGGTCGGCAGGGTGCGGGATGAGTGACGAGGGAGCCGCCTCAGCGATCCCTCGTCGCAGTTGCGGACCCCTGACCCCCGACCCCTGACCCCTTTGCAAAGGCCCGGCGCTTGCACTTGTCCGGGTCGCCATGTCCACGCGTTACACCTCGTGGGCGCTGGGGGCTCTGCTGGTCCTCGGGTCCTCGTCGCTTCCCGCACAGTCCTCCTCCGCTGACCAGCCGGACAACCCGGAAGTGGTCAAGCTGACGCTGCGCGGGGTGAAGGCATTCGATCCCTCCGAGCTGCAGCAGAGCATCGCGACCGACGCGTCGCACTGCAAAGGGCTGATCCTCACGCCCTTCTGCTGGATCAGCAAGTCGCCGGCGATCTACCAGCACAACTACCTCGATCGCACGGAGCTGCGCCGCGACGTGCTGCGGATCCGCGTCTTCTACTGGAAGCGCGGATATCGCGAGACGACGGTCGACACGACGGTCACGCCCAAGGCGGGGGGCGTCGCGGTGACCTTCCGCATCGCCGAGGGGCCGCCGACGCTCGTGCGGAAGATCGCCGTCGGACCGGCGACGCCGGTGCTGAACGCGAAGGACATCCGCACCTCGATGGTGCTGAAGACGGGGAAGCCGCTCAACCTCCTGCAGCTCGACACGTCGCTCGTGAACCTGAGCAACAAGCTCTGGGACCGCGGCTACGCGGACGCGATCGTGAAGACGGACACGATCGTCGTCGACGACTCGGTGCACTGGGCGGACGTGTCGGTGCTCGTCGAGCCGCGCTGGAGGGCGACGATCGGCGAGATCCGGGTGGCGGGGAACGAGCAGGTCTCCGAGCAGACGATCCGCAACTCGCTCGTGATGCACCCGGGCGAGCTGTATCGCCGAGCGGAGGTGGTGGAGAGCCAGCGCAACCTGTACGAGTCGCAGCTCTTCCGCCACGCGGCGATCGTCGTCCCGCCACAGGGCGACAGCGTGAAGATCATCGAGGTGACGGTGCGCGAGGCGCCGTTGCGCGAGGCGCGCGTCTCGGGCGGCTTCAACACGGTCGAGTTCATGCAGCTCGAGGGGCGCTTCCGCCACTACAACTTCTTCGGTGGCGCGCGGCAGCTCGACCTGCAGGGGGTGATCGGCAACCTGTTCGCCCCGGAGCTGAACAACACCGGCATCTTCAAGGACGTGTTCAGCGGGACGAAGGAGAACGAGGCCGCGTTCGAGCGCCCGACCTGGCAGGCGAGCGCGGACATCCGGCAGCCGTGGTTCCAGAGCGCGCGCAACACGATCGGCCTCGGGGTCTTCGCGCACCGGCGCTCGCAGCCGCCGGTGTACATCGACCGTGGCGAGGGGTTGAGCGCGAACTTCACGCGCGAGCTTTCTCCCCGCACGCCGGCGAGCGCGGTCTACCGCTTCGAGTTCACGAGGATCGAGGCGGGGGACCTCTACTTCTGCGTCTACTACGGGGTCTGCGACCGGGCGACGATCAACGCCCAGCGCCAGGCGCGGCGGCTCTCGCCGCTCGCGTTCACGGCGCAGATCGACCGGACGAACGAGGCGTTCTCGCCGACGAAGGGGATGCTCGGGCGCGTCGACTTCGAGCACGCGTCCTCCTACACCGCCTCGGACTATCGCTACACGCGGGCGGATGCCGATCTCGCGATCTACCATCGGCTCGGCGGACCGCGCAGCGTGCTCGCGCTGCACGGGCGTGCGGGGATCGTGCGCGCGATCGGCAGCGACGCGCTGCACCCGCGGAAGCGCTTCTACGCGGGGGGCTCGCAATCGGTGCGCGGCTACGGGGAGAACCAGCTCGGGCCGCGCGCGCTGACGATCCCGGCGGAGAAGATGGCGACGATCTACGGATGCAACGTGATGGCGGACACCGTCGCGCGCTGCGACCCGAACGCGGTGGTGATCGATCCGAAGACGAAGCTCCCGACGAAGAACACGCTGCTGGCGCGCGACTTCACGCCGCGGCCGTTAGGCGGGACGTCCGCGGTCGAGGGCAGCGTCGAATACCGCTTCCCGATCTGGCGCGAGCTGACGGGGGCCGCGTTCGTGGACGCGGGGATCGTCGGCGCGGCGGGGCTGCGCGACCTGGCGAACGCGCACGGCGCGGTGACACCGGGGACGGGGGTTCGCTATCGCTCCCCGGTCGGCCCGATCCGCGTCGACGTCGCCTTCAACCCGGCGGTGGCGGAGGACCTGCCCGTCTACACCGAGCGGACGAACGCGAAGGGCCAGCTCGAGCTCGTGCGGCTCGAGCGGAAATACCACTACGCGCCGGCGACGGGACTGCTCGACCGGCTGACGTTCCACTTCTCGATCGGCGAGGCCTTCTGATGCGGCGGGTGGCGAAGGTCGTCGGAATCATCCTTCTCGTGATCGTCGCGATCGTCGGCGTCGCCGTGTGGACGCTGACGAGCACGAGCTTCGGACACGAGAAGGTGCGGCGGTTCGCGCTGAAGACGATGGCGTCGAAAGTCCACGGCAGGGTCACGATCGGCAGCATCGGCGGGAACCTGCTGCGCGGAACGGTGATCAAGGACTTCGCGATCACCGACAGCACGGGCGCGCCGTTCATCGTCGCCGACGAGGTGCGGGCGCGCTACTCGCTCGCGGCGCTGACGGGCAAGAAGATCGTGATCACGAGCCTCACGCTCGTGCGGCCGGTGGTGGTGCTCGACAGGGCGCCGGGCGGGAACTGGAACTTCAACCGGATCTTCCCGCCGGACACCACGACGAAGCCCGACACGACGCACGGCTTCGGGTCGTGGATCACGCTGCGCGACGTGACGCTCGAGCAGGGGAAGATGGTGGTCCGCGCCCCCTGGCGCCCCGACAGCACGCTGACCGGCGCGCAGCAGGACAGCGTCGTCGCGCAGACGCTGGGCGGGAACACGCGCAACATGGTCGAGCGGGTGGCCGGGGGCTACCAGAAGGTGATGTCGTTCGACCGGATCAACGGGAAGCTCCCCGAGCTGCTCCTCGCCGACCCGAACGCGCCGGCGAAGATGATCGAGGTCGCGACGCTGCAGATGGTCGCCGCTCCCTTCCGCCCGCCGGTGGCGGAGGTGCGCGACCTCAAGGGACGCTTCAAGTTCACGAGCGACTCGCTCTGGTGGGAGAAGGCGGACGCGAAGCTCCCCGGCTCGCACATCACCGGCGACGGGAAGTACGTCTACGCGACGTCCGGCATGGTGCTCCGGCTGCATGGGGCACCCGTGGCGACGGGCGACCTGCGCTGGCTGTACCCGCGGCTTCCCGCTGGCGGGGGCGGCTCGCTGGACTTCGCGATGCTGTGGGACGGCAACGACCAGACCTATGACGTCCGGAACGCGGACATCGCGCTCCAGGGGGCGAAGGCGACGGGAAGCTTCGGGCTCACGCTCGGCGACACGATGTCGATCCACGACACCAACCTCCGACTCGCCTCGCTCGACACGCGGCTGATCGAGCAGCTCGTGCCCGGATTCACCTCGCCGCGGCGCGGGACGCTCGGCGGGCGTGTCGCGTTAGGCGGGGGGAAGCACGCGATGCGCGTCAACGCCGACGTCAGCTTCGACGACGTCAGTGCGGGGACGAGCCGCGTCGCGGCGGTGGGAGAGGTCGGGATGGTGCCGAGCGGGGGGATCCGCGCGCGGTCGCTGCGGCTGCGGCTCGATCCGCTCCAGGTCGCGCTCGCGAAGCCGTGGATGCCGACGCTGCCGGTGGGCGGGATCGTCGCCGGGACGGCGACCATCGACGGCACGACGGCGACGCAGCTCGTCGCGGTCGCCGACCTGACGCACAGCGACGACGGCGCGCACTCGCGCCTCACGGGTCGTGGCGCCTTCCGCACCGCGGGCGGGCTGTGGATGGACGTCGACGCGCGGGCGCGGCCTCTCTCGCTGGCGGAGGTGGGACGGTTCGCGCCGGCGCTGGGACTGCGCGGCGTGGCCGCGGGCCCGATCCGGCTCACCGGCCCGATGCAGAGCCTGCGCGTCGCGTCGTCGCTGCGCTTCGAGGAGGGTGGTGAGCTCGACGTTCGCGGGACGCTCGACCTGAAGAGCCCCGAGAAGGGCTACGACGTGGCGACGGCGATGCGGCTCTTCAACGCGCACGCCGTGATCGCGAAGCTGCCGCAGACGTCGCTCACCGCGAAGGCGACGGCGAAGGGCCGCGGCTTCTCGCCGGCGACGATGACGATGCGTGCGACGGCGGACGTCGCGGCGTCGCAGTACGACAGCCTCGCGATCGACAGCGCCTCGGTGCGCGTGGGGATCGCGAACGGGATGCTGACGGCGCAGAAGCTCGTGCTCGCGGGATCGCGGGCGATCATCACTGGGCAGGGCACCTTCGGTCTCGTCGCGGGGCGCCAGGGAACGTTGACGCTCCGCGGCCAGCTCGATTCGCTGCAACGCTTCGCGCGCTACTTCCCGCAGGACACGGGGACGGTCGCGCCGCGCCCGGGCCGGGTCGCGGCGGCGATGAAGCAGGCGCGCGCCGATTCGCTCGAGCTGGCGAAGCGGACCGAGGTCGAGCGCGCGGTCACGGGCGCGCCGGCGCCGAAGCTGAAGGCGGAGCTGCCGCCGGCGGTGCGGCGCGACTCGGTGTCGGGTCGAGTGGCGCTCGCGGTGACGATCAGCGGTACGCTGCCGCGCTTCGACGTGCGCGGGCGCCTGGCCGGCGAGAAGCTCGCCGGGTTCGGCAGCACGGCGAGCGCGGCACGAGTCGACATCGCGTGGACGAACGCGCGCACGCCCCAGTCCACGTTCGCCGTCGGCGCGCAGCTCGACTCCGCCTCGGTGAAGGGGTTCGCGCTCGACAGCGTCGACGCGCGCGTGTCGTACATCGCCAACCATGGGCAGCTCGACTTCGGCGTGTGGCAGGACCACGTCCGCGAGTATTCCATCGCCGGCGACTACGTGATTCACCCGGAGCACAAGGAGCTGCATCTCGCGCGGACGCAGCTCCGCTTCGACACGACGACCTGGCGCGGCACCGGACCGGCGGCGATCCGCTGGGGACAGCAGGGGTTCCAGATCCGGAACCTCGAGCTGCGGAACGCGTCGAACGGACGGATCTTCGCCGACGGCACG
Source organism: Gemmatimonadaceae bacterium (assembly GCA_013361745.1). Taxonomy (GTDB): domain Bacteria; phylum Gemmatimonadota; class Gemmatimonadetes; order Gemmatimonadales; family Gemmatimonadaceae; genus JABFXC01. Next base: position 12,033 of record JABFXM010000122.1, read on the forward strand.
ATCCCGACGAGCGGCAACGCCGACCTGCGCTTCGCGATCGACAACTTCGCGATCCAGGACATCGCCGGTCTGCTGCAGAGCGATCTCGAGCTCGCGGGGATCACCTCCGTCTCCGGCCAGGTGCAGGGGACGCTCGCCGATCCGCGCTTCCGCGTCGCGTTAGGCCTGACGCGGGCGTCGTTCAAGGGGACCGCGCTGCCGGAGCTGCACGGGACGGCGGACTACGCGCGGCGGTCGCTGAACGGGCGGCTCATCGCCTCGCGGCTCGGGGGGCAGCCGATGGCGATCGCCGACGGCCGGATCCCGATCGACCTCGCGCTGCAGCGGAGCGACACGGGGAGGCGAATGGGGCGCGGCCCGATCTCGATCGACCTGGTGGCGGACAGCCTGCCGCTCGAGCTGATCCCGCACTTCACCGAGGCGGTCGCGGACGTGCGCGGGCGCGCGGCGGGGAAGATCGTCGTGCGCGGCACGATGGACGCGCCGCGGCTGGCCGGCGTGCTCGCCCTCGACCGGGGGAACGCGAAGATCGTCGCGACGGGTATGCGGCTGCAGAACGTCGCCGGCTACGTGCGGATGCAGAACGATACCGTCTACGTCGACTCGCTCGCGGCGCGCGCGGGCGGGCCGGTGCGCATCGCCGGCACGATCGGAGTGAAGTCGTTCAGCAACCCGACCTTCGACC
>JABFXM010000215.1 GCA_013361745.1 Gemmatimonadaceae bacterium
TCGTCGACCGGATGCTCGACCTCTGGAGCACGCTGCGCCGCTGATCGACCGCGAGCTCGCGCAGCGCATTCGCCTCGTCGGCCTCGACGTCGACGGCGTCCTCACCGACGGCGGGATCTACCTCGGCGACGCCGGCGGCGAACGCGTGGAGCTCAAGCGTTATGACATCCAGGACGGGCTCGGGATCAAGTTCCTGCGCGATGCCGGTCTGAAGGTCGTCATCGTGACCGGGCGCGTCTCCGACAGCGTGCGTCATCGCGCCCTCGAGCTCGAGCTCGACGACGTCGTCCAGGATTCCGCGGCGCGCAAGCTCCCCGCGTTCCGCGAGCTGATCGCGCGTCACGACATCGCCCTCGAGGAGACGGCGTTCATCGGTGACGACTTTCCCGACGCCGGCGTCCTCCGCGCCGTCGGACTTCCGGTGGCGGTGAGCAACGCGGTTCCGGAGATCCGTGCGATGTGCGTGCTCCACCTCGAGCGGCACGGCGGGCGCGGCGCAGTGCGCGAGTTCGCCGAGATCCTTCTGAAGGCCCGCGGCCAGTGGCGCGAAGTCACCGAGCGCTACGTGCGCGAGCGCTCCGAGATCGCCGCGGAGGCCGCAAGGTGAGTCGTACCGACATCGCCGAGCGCGGGCGGCGCGTGGTGCGCATGGAGCGCGAGGCCCTCGCCGAGGTCGAGCGACGCATCGGCCCGTCGTTCGTGCGCGCGGTCGAGACGATCGCGCACTCGCGCGGCCGCGTCATCGTCACCGGCGTCGGCAAGTCGGGGTTGATCGGGCGCAAGATCGCAGCGACGCTCACCTCCACCGGCACGCCCGCGACCTTTCTTCACCCCGTCGAGAGCGTGCACGGCGACCTCGGGATCGTCGGGGCCGACGACGTCGCCATCCTCATCTCGAAGAGCGGGGAATCGGACGAGCTCATGCCGCTGGTCGAACACCTCAAGCGTTTCGGGGTGCAGACCGTCGCCATCACCGGCAACGACGAATCCGCGCTCGCGCGAGCCTGCGACGTGTCGCTCGACGCGTGGGTGCGCGAGGAGGCCTGCCCCCACGACCTCGCGCCGACGACGAGCACCACCGCCGCGCTCGCGATCGGCGATGCCCTCGCGGTGGCCCTGCTCGAGGAGAAGGGGTTCCGCCGCGAGGACTTCGCGCGCCTTCATCCGGGCGGCTCGCTCGGCCGCAAGCTGCTCACACCGGTCAGCGAAGTGATGGTCAGCGACGCGCTCCCGCTCCTTCGCGAGAGCGACACCATGCGGGAGGCGATCGTCCTCCTCGCCGAGCGCCGCGGGATCGCGATCGTCGTCGACGACCGTCAGTGCGTGCTCGGCGTCGTCACGACCGGCGACCTGACGAGGCTGATGGAGCGTGAGGAGAACGTGTTCGCCGTCCGCGCCGCGGACGTGATGACTCGAACCCCGAAGGTGGCGCGCCGCGAGGAGCTCGCGAGCGCGGTCGTGTACCGCATGGAAACCCACGGAATCATCGTCATGCCCGTCGTCGACGAGGAGCAGCGCGTGGTCGGAGTGGCGCACCTGCACGATCTGATGCGCGCGAGGGTCGCATGAGGGCGCGTCTGCTCGGCGTCGCCTTCGTCGCGAGCGTGGTCGGCGCCGCCGCCTGCGGTGGCAACAAGGAGCCGGCGGCGATCAAGACCTCCGCGATGGCGGACAGCGCCGACCAGGAGATGTTCGGCGCACGTGCGAACCTCACCTACCAGGGTCTGATGCGCGCCGAGCTGAATGGCGACACCGCCTACTTCTTCGACGACAACACGCGCATCGAGCTTCGCACGGTGAAGACCAACTTCTTCACCACGCAGGGGGCCAGGAGCGCCGTCCTGACGTCGCGCGAGGGCACCTACCGCACGCAGGGCAACATGGAGGCGCGGGGCGACGTCGTCGTCGTCTCCACCGATGGCCGCCGGCTCACGACGCCGCAGCTGAAGTACGACCAGGTCCGCAACGAGATCTCGAGCGACAGCGCCTTCCAGCTGACCGGGCAGGGGCAGAGCGTCGCGGGGGTCGGCTTCGTGTCCGATCCGAACATGAACAACATCCGGATCCTCAAGACTACCAGCGGAATCGGTGGCGCGGTGAGGATTCCGGGACAGTGATGCTTCGCGCACGTTTCCTCGTCGCGGCGGCGCTGCTCGCGCCCATTCCGCTCGCCGCCCAGGCGAGCGGAGCGCAGGGACGGTGCGTCCTCCAGTTCGAGGCGTCGCAGGCGCGCTCGACGCTCAACAAGCTGGCGAGCGGGAAGTACAACGCCTTCCAGGGCGGGGGCGTGACGTACTCCTGCGTCGGGCAGAACAACCAGCTCCGCGCCGACAGCGCGGAGTTCTACGGCGATCTCGACATCCTCTATCTCATCGGCAACGTGCACTACACGGAGCCGCGAGTGAAGGTCGACTCACGCCGCATGACCTACTGGAAGAACGAGGAGCGGCTCCTCGCCGAAGGCGACGTCGTCGCGACGCTGCCCAGCGGGACGGTGATGCACGGGCCGCGCGCCGAGTACTACCGCGCGATCCCGGGCGTCCGCCCCGCCACACGGATGATCGCCACGGGGCGCCCGCTCATCACGCTCGTCCAGGTCGATTCCACCGGCAAGAAGCAGCCGCCGGTCGAGCTGCGCGCGGAGCGCGTGACGATGGACGCGGACAGTCTCGTCTACGCCGGCGGCCAGGTGGACATCCAGCGCCCCGACATTCACGCGACGGGCGACTCCGCCTTCATGGACAGCGGCCACGAGATCGCGCGGCTGATGCGCGGTCCGGTGATCGAGGGGAAGGCCGATCGGCCCTTCACCCTCACCGGCACGACCATCGACATCTACTCGCGCCAACGCCTGCTCGAGCGGGTCGAATCGCTCGGCAACGCGCGCGCAGTCAGTCAGGACATGGACCTGCGCGCGGACACGATCGACCTTCGGGTGACCGACAACAAGCTGGAACGCGCCTACGCGTGGGGCCCGAATGGCGCGCGAGCCGTCTCGCCGACGCAGCTCATCACCGCCGACTCGCTCGACGTCCGGCTGCCGGAGCAGCGCATCCGGCAGGTCTTCGCCGTGAAGAACGCATGGGCGCAGAGCGATCCGGATTCTACGAAGATCAAGTCGAAGGAGCGCGACTGGCTGCGCGGCGACACGATCGTCGCGAATTTCGATTCGACGCGCGCCGCGGGCGACACCTCGTCGCAGCCGGCGCTCACGCGGCTCGTCGCGCACGGAAACGCGCGCTCCTTCTACCAGGTGGCCGTCTCGGGCGCGCCCAAGGACCGTCCCGCGATCAACTACGTCCGCGGGCGCGCGATCAGCGTCGCCTTCGAGAGCCGGCAGGTGCAGCGCGTCACGGTCACCGAGCAGGCCAGCGGCGTCTACCTCGAGCCGAACATCGCGAAGGATCGCGGCGCGGCCGCGCCAAGCGACAGCACAGCGGCGAAGGCGAGGAAACCATGAGCGAAGGACCACTTCCCGCGCGCATTCGCGCCCTCCTCGACCAATACTCGAGCGCCGAGCGCTCGATGGCGCTCGCGCTGCACGCGGTGATGGATACCGCCGGCGACGACGGCACCACGACGCTCGATCGTCTGGCGAACTGCTATCGCGACGACTATCTGGCCGCCATCCGCGCCGAGGGGCGCGACGCAGACCGCGAGGCCGGGCGTCTCTCGCTCGACGAGGTACGCGAGTACCTGGTCCACTCCGTCCTTCCGCGGCTCGCCAGCGACGGGGTGATCGTGCTTCCGCCTCAGGGGTTCAGGAGCCCGGACGCACCCATTCGCATCGTCGAATCGCTCTGGGCGGAGATCCAGCCGCAGCGGCGTGCGCTCGCCAAGGTCCTCAAGCAGACCGGCGAGCACCCGACGCCCGCCCGTGTGGCGGCCATCACCAGTCCCGCGAAAGTCAGTGTCCTCGAGGCCGAGGGACTCGTCAAGATGTACAGACGGCGCCGCGTGGTGAATGACGTGGCCCTGCGATTGCAACAGGGGGAGATCGTCGGACTTCTGGGCCCCAATGGGGCAGGGAAGACGACGACCTTCTACATGATCGTGGGGCTCATCCAGCCGTTGAGCGGACGTATCCTGCTCGATGGCGAGGACATCACCGACATGCCGATGTACCGGCGCGCCCGTCGCGGCGTCGGATACCTCTCACAAGAGCCCTCGATCTTCCGCAAACTTTCGGTCGAGGACAACATCCTGTCCATCCTCGAGACCCTGCCGCTTTCCGCCGACGAACGGAAGGAACGGCTCGAGTCCCTGCTCGACGAGCTCAATATCAAGCGACTTCGCCACAGCAAGGCCTACGCGCTGTCGGGCGGCGAACGCCGTCGCCTCGAGATCACGCGCGCGCTCGTGACGCAGCCGAAGTTCATGATGCTCGACGAACCGTTCGCCGGCGTCGATCCGATCGCCGTCAACGACATCCAGACCATCGTCGCCGGCCTCCGCCACCGCGGCATCGGAGTGCTCATCTCCGATCACAACGTCGAGCAGACCCTCGACATCGTCGATCGCGCGTACATCATGTTCGACGGACAGGTGAAGGTCTCCGGAACCGTGCGCGAGCTCGTCTTCGACGATACCGTCGCCGACATCTATCTCGGGCCGACCCTCTCGGCGCGTCTCCGCGCGCGCTTCGCCGACGAACCGGATCCCAACCGACCTGCTCCCGCTCCCGTGGGAGGTGCCGTATGAGACCCGGACTGTCGCAGCATACGCAGCTCAAGCAGGAGCTGAAGATCAATCCACGCCTGTATCAGGCGATGGATCTGCTCTACATGCCCCTCCTCGACCTGCAGCAGCACCTGAAGCAGGAGCTCCTCAACAATCCCTTCCTCGAGATGGTCGAGCCGGAGGAGGACGAGGAGGAGAACGAGGAGGCGCCCGCCGAGGAGACCCCCGCCGAGGCGGAGAAGAAGGACAAGGAGGAGATCGACTGGGAGGAGATCCTCCTCGACGGCTTCGACACCGCCGGCCGGCGCGAGGAGCACGAGGAGCGCGAGTACTACGAGCCGGTGACGGTCGATTCCCGCGACCTCGGCGATCACCTCCGCGATCAGGTCTCCCTGCTCGAGCTCAGCCCGCGTCAGAGCGCGCTGGCGGATGAGTTCATCGGCAACATCCAGGATGACGGCTACCTCGCCTGCCCGCTCGAGGAGATCCTCCAGGGCGTCAACGATGCCATCGAGAAGATGGCCGAGGAGGCCGGACGCGACGACGACGAGCTCCCGCTGTACACGATGGCGGAAGCGGAGGAGATGCTCGGCGTCATCCAGAGTCTCGATCCGCCGGGCGTCGGCGCGCGCGACCTGCGCGAATGCCTGATGCTCCAGCTCCGCGAGGCGGGTCTCGAGCAGTCGGTCCCGTTCCGTCTCGTGCGCGACTGCTACGACGAGTTGATCAACCACCGCTGGAGCGAGATCTCCAAGCGCTTCGGCATCAGCCCGTCCGACGTGCAGCGCGCGGCGGACGAGATCGCGAAGCTCGACCCGAAGCCGGGCCTCGTCTACAGCGACCGCAGCGACAACTACATCATCCCCGATCTCATCGTCGAGAAGATCGACGGGAAGTACCATGTCTTCCTGAACGACGTGAACTTCCCGCGGCTCAAGCTGAGCCGCGCTTACCAGGAGATCGCGCGCGACAAGAAGAAGTTCGACGGCGAGAACAAGGAGTTCATCTCGAACAAGCTCAACTCGGCGAACTGGATGATCCAGGCGATCGAGCAGCGGCGGCAGACGATGCTGAAGGTGATGAACTACATCGTCGAGCGGCAGCGCGAGTTCTTCGAGAAGGGCGTGCAGTACCTCAAGCCCCTCACGCTGCGCGAGGTGGCTGAAGTCATCAGCATGCACGAGTCCACCGTCAGTCGCGTCACGAACGAGAAGTTCGTCCAGACGCCGCGCGGCGTGCTGCCGCTCAAGTTCTTCTTCTCCTCGGGTCTCTCGACCACCGACGGCGAGGACGTCTCGGCGCGCGGCATCAAGGCGCAGATCGAGAAGCTCGTCGCCGACGAGGACCCGAAGCATCCGCTCACCGATCAGGCGATCGTCAACATCCTGAAGGAGAGCGGTGTCCAGATCGCGCGTCGCACCGTCGCGAAGTACCGCGATCAGCTGGGGGTGCTCTCGGCGCGCATGCGCAAGCGCGTGTGAGCGGCGTCGAGGTCACTCGCTCGCCCGGCGCGGCGGGTCAGCGCGCGATGACTGCTGACGGGCAGGCACGGGACGTGGACGTGAGTGTCCTCGTTCCCGCCAAGGACGAAGCGGAGAACCTCCCGCTCTTCATGGAGCAGGCGGCGGCGGCGTTCGCCGGCTCCTCGACGCGCTATGAAGTCATCGTCGTCGACGACGGGTCGGAGGACGACACCGCGGCGGTGCTCGCGCGTCTGCAGGAGCGCTATGATTTCCTGCGCGTCGAGCGCCATCGCGTCCGTCACGGAATAGCCGACGCGTTGCGCACCGGCTATCTCGCGTCGCGCGGACGAGTGCTCGTCTTCTATCCCGCCGACCTCCAGTTCAAGCCCGCCGACATTCCGCGCCTCGCCGCCCCGATCATCGACGGCGAAGCGGACATGGTCACCGGCTACAAGGAAGGGAAGTACGAGAAGGCCTTCGTGTCGGGGATCTACAACTGGCTGAGCCGCGCTCTGTTCCATGTGCCGGTACGCGACCTCAACTCCGTGAAGGCGTATCGGCGCGAGATCATGGACGACCTGCCGATCCGTCCCGACTGGCATCGCTACATGATCGTGCTCGCGGCGGCGCAGGGGTACACGGTCACCGAGATCCCGGTCCCGCTCTACCCGCGCCACGCCGGCCGCTCGAAGTTCGGCCTGTCGCGCATCCCGATCGGGGTGCTCGACATGCTGTCGGTCTGGTTCGAGCTGCGCTTCGGCCGCAAGCCGCTTCTGCTTTTCGGAATGATCGGCGCCGGCCTCTTCGCCCTCGGCATGCTCGCCGGTCTCGCCGCGCTGGCGACGCTGCTCATCGCCGGCATCGGCATCCGCGCCGTGTGGACGCTCATCCAGACGTGTCTCATCCTCGGCAGCGTGCTGTTCGTCGGTGGGCTCGTCGGCGAGATGATCGCGGTGCAGCGCGCGGAGCTCCGCGAGCTGAAGCGGCGCCTCGAGGAGCTGACGACGCGCGACGGGCCGGCGCACCGTTAGGCGGAGGGCAACGACGGAGTTCCGATGTGCGTGCGGTGCCCCCCCGGTGCCGCCCGCGAGCTCCTTACGAACGCGCCTCGGTCACGGCCCGCTCGTAGACGCGGACCCATCGCTCGGCGATCCTGTCCCAGGCGAACTCCGACTCGAGCCTCTCGCGCCCCGCTTCGCCGAGCCGCGACCGTAGTTCCGGATCACTCCCCAGCCGCGCGATCGCGGCGGCCAGCGCCTCCGCGTCGCCCGCGGGCACCAGGAAACCCGTCGTTCCGTCGACGACCACGTCCTCGATTCCCCCAGATCGCGAGGCGACGACCGGCACGCGATACGACATTGCCTCGAGCAGGACGACGCCCAGTCCCTCGGTGTCGCCCCGCGCATCTTCGACCGCCGGCAGGACGAACGCGTCGGCGCGCGCGTATGCCGCGCGGAGCTCCTCGTCGCTGACGCGCCCGGCGAACGAGACGCGTGAGCTCAACCCCTCACGCGCCGCCTGCATCGTCAGGCTCTCGCGCTCCGGACCATCGCCCACTATCTCGAGCCGCGCCGCCGCCAGCTCGGGGCGCTGAAGCGCTCGCAGGAGAACGTGCACGCCTTTGCGCGCGACGAGCCGCCCGACGAAGAGCAGGGTGAAGGGTCGCTCCAGCCGCGCACCCTCGGCCCGCGGCGCGAGCGCGACCGCCGCGGAATACGGTATGATCTCCACGGGCCGCTCGGTCACGCGCGCGAGGTCCGCCGCCGTGTGCCGCGAGATCGCGACGTTCACCGCCGAGATTCGCGCGCCGAGCCGAAGCAGGGCCGTGAGGATCCTCGACCGCGCGGCGACGCGAAGCTCGGCGCCGTAGTAGGTCGTCACGAGGGCGGGGTGGTTCCGTGAATGCCGCGCGACCCACCCGAAGACCGCGTGCGGCACGGGCCAGTGCACGTGGACGACGTCGTAGCGTCGCCGCCGGATCAACCGGCGAATGGCGAGTGCGCCGCACACCACGTAGCACAGCGCCGCCAACGCATAGATCGGCGAGCGGCCGGTCCGGTCCGCGGCGTTCTCTTCGTGCGTCAGCCGCTCCCACCTCGCGGGGAAGTAGCGGAAGCGAACGATCGGCACGCCATTGTAGCTGTCGTTCCCTCCGCCGCGATACGCCGAAGTGAAGACCTCGGAATCGATCCCGCGCGACCGCAGATGCGCGATCAGCTCCACGAGCCAGGGAACGATCGGGTCCCCCGCGCTGCGGGGATAGGCGGTCACGATGTGGAGCACGCGCATGAGCTGCAAACTTAGCGGCGACGCGGGGTTGCCGCTCGCTCACCGGCGAGGCCGGGGTTACCTTTATCGCGCCCACCCAACGCGGGTAACTCTCTGTCACGAGCCCAGGAAACCTCCAACCGTCCGGCGCGAGCCGGTTGGCAGCTCTTGCTGCAGGCCGTCGTCATCGGCGGCGCGTTGTGGTTTCTCGGCTGGTTCATCTATAGGCATCGCGTCGCCCTCGCCGCGACGCGGCTCGAGCTGTCGATCCCCGACCTCATCGCGGCCTCGGCGCTCACCATCGCGACGTACGCGTTCATGGTCCGCACCTGGACCTGGACGATCCGCTGGTGGGGAGGCGCGAAGCTTGGCTTCGCGTCCGCATGGCGGATCTGGGCGCTGTCGAACATGGCGCGGTTCATACCGGGGTACGTGTGGCAGTTCGCGGGGCTCGCGGGAATGGCGTCGAGGGCGGGAGTCTCGCCGATCGCGGCAACGGGCGGGGTGCTTCTTCAGCAGGCGATCTCGCTTCTGGCCGGCCTTCTCCTCTGCGCCGCGCTCTTTCCGGCGTTGGCCGGAGCGGCGCTCCCCCTCAGTTACGGCGGTGCGGCCGCGATCGCCGTCGGCGGACTGGCCGCCGCGGTGCTGCTGCTGCCGCATTCCACCGCGCTGCTCGAGAAGCTCACGCGTCGCTTCTTTCGCAGTGGCGTCGTCTTTCCCACGCTTCGCGCCGGAGAGCTCGCGCTGTACACCGGCGCGCAGATCCTCCCGTGGCTCACCTACGGCGTCTCGTTCTGGCTCTTTGCGCATGGCCTCGTCGGCGACCGGGGTCCGAACCTCGCACTGGCCGTGGCGAGCTTCACCGCGGCGTACGCGTGGGGCATCGTCTGGGTCGTCGCGCCGGGGGGTATCGGGGTGCGTGAGGCGGCGCTCGTCGCCCTCCTCACTCCGCATCTGGGCGGCGATGTCGCCCTCGTTCTCGCGCTCGGCTCGCGCGCGTGGCTGACGGTCGTCGAGATCGTCGGCGCGCTCATCGCGATCGGCTACGCCGCGACCGTCTCGCAACCATCTCCGACTTCCTGATGAAACGGTTCATCCACCGCTTCCCAACGCTCGCCGCGGCGATCGTTTACGCCATCCTCATCGCGCTGATCTTCTGGCCCTTCTGGCAGGGCAAGCTCCTGATGTGGCCCGGCAGCGACCAGGTGAACGGCTACTCGTTCCGGTTGTTCGCCGCCACGCACTTCAAGACCGTCGGCGGATTCCCCCTCTGGAATCCGTACATCTTCGGCGGGATGCCCTTCCTGCAGAACCCGACCAACGGCGACACGTTCTACCCGACGGCGCTCCTTCGGCTCATCATGCCGGTGGGTTCGGCGATGGCCCTCGGCTTCATGATCCACTTCGTGCTTGCCGGGGCGTTCACGTTCAAGCTGCTCCGGACGCTGGGGCTCCGCATCGAGTCGGCCTTCATCGGCGGCCTCTCCTACATGCTCACCGGGCAGATCCTGTCGCAGGTGAGCCCGGGCCACGACGGGAAGCTCTTCGTGAGCGCGCTGACGCCCCTCGCGCTCGCCTTCCTGTATCGGGCGGTGACCACGAACGCCGTCCGCCAGTACCTCTACTTCGGAGCGACCGTCGGGTTCTGCCTGCTCACGCCGCACTATCAGATGACGTACTACATGCTGATGGCGGCGGGGTTTCTCTGGATCTTCCTCAACTTCTTCGACGGGGAGCGCGAGGGCCGTGCGCCGTGGTACACCTCGCTGGGGCTCTTCGCCGCCGCGCTGCTCGTCGGCTTCGCGGTGGACGCCGTGCAGCTTCTCCCCTTCGCGCAGTACATCAAGTACTCGCCGCGCGGCGCTGCCACCGGCGTTAGCACGGGCTATGACTTCGCCACGAGCTACTCGATGCCCATCGAGGAGACGCTCAACGTGCTCTGGCCCTCGTTCTCCGGCTCGACTCCCGCAGGGACTTACTGGGGGCAGAACACGATCAAGCTCCACAGCGAGTACCTCGGCGGCGTCGTGATGATCCTCGCAACGCTCGGGTTCTTTCTCCGCGAGCGCCGGCGCCTCATCTGGTACTTCACCTTCATCGCGCTGTACGCGCTCTTCTTCAGCTACGGCGGGCACACACCGCTGTACCACATCCCGTACGCGCTTCTCCCGGGCATCAAGCTGACTCGGGCGCCCTCGCAGATCTTCTACCTCGTCTCCCTCAGCGCGTGCGTGCTCGCGGCATTCGGGGTCGAATACCTGCTGCGCCCACCGACGGTGACATCCGCGCGGCGAGGCGCGGTCGCGGCTCCCGCGCGCACGCCGCGAACCCCACTCATCGTCTGGGGTGCGGTGCTTCTGCTCGGGGCGCTCCTCGCGATCAGCGGCGGCTTCGGCGTGATGATCGACTCGCTGGCGGACCCTGCGCGACTGCAGGCCGCCGGGGACGGAAGAGGGCTGCTCACGTGGGACGCGCTCAGGATCCTCGTCCTCGGCGGGATCGCGATCGGCGTCATCTTCGCCTCGCTCCGCGGACGGCTGCGAGCTGGTCCGGTGTGGATCTCGCTGGCCGTGCTCGTCGCGCTCGATCTCTGGAGCGTCGAGCAGCGCTACATCCAGTGGAGTCCCCCCGCATCGGTAACCTTCGCGCCCGACGCGGTGACGAAGCTGGTCAGGGCCGATACGGGAATATTCCGCGTCGTCGGCCTCAGCAACGAATACCAGTACAACTATCTTCCGACGCAGGGGATCAGGCAGGTGCTCGGCTACCAGGGAACCGAGCTCCATCGCTACGACGAATTGCTCGGCGGGCAGGGGAGCTTCCAGAATCTCCTCAATCCGTCCGTCCTGCGGCTGGTCACAGCGCGGTATCTGATACTGCCGCAACAGCTCACCGCGAATCCCGCCGTCGCGCTGATCGGGGGTGGGCCGGTGGGAACGTACACGAACGGGAGCGCGTACCTCTACCGTCTGACCTCGTCGGATCCGTATGCGTATCTCGTCGGCGCCGCGGTGAAGGTGCCGGATCAACAGGCGCTCGCCCTCATCTCGCAGCCGGGCACCGGCTTCGACCCACGGCGAGCCGTGCTGGTCCCCGAGGACGCGGCGTTCGGCGTGGAGCCATCGGCCGTTCGCGGCCTTCCCATGCCTGATTCGACTGCCGTCCGGGTCGGGCGCGACGAGGACGACGTCATCACCCTCGATATCGCGCAGCCTCCGCGGGCGCCGAGCTTCCTCTTCGTGTCGGAGAACTACTACCCCGATTGGCGCGCCACCGTCGACGGAAAGCCGGGGCAGGTCGTTCGGGCGCAGTACAGCCTGATCGCGATTCCCGTCCCCGCGGGGGCGCGCAGGGTCGAGCTCCGGACCGTGTCCAGCGCATACAACGTCGGCCGTATCATCACCCTCCTCTCCCTCGCGCTCGTCGTTGCGGCGCTGGCGATCGGGGGATTCCGGCGGAGGAGGGACGCTGTTGTCTGACCGCGCCCTCGTCATCGTTCCGACGTATAACGAGCGCGAGAACATCGAGCGGCTCATTGCGACCGTCCTCGCCCAGGACCCGTCGCTCGACCTCCTCGTCGTGGATGACGGGTCGCCGGATGGTACGGGGGAGATCGTCGATCGGATCGCGGCGGCCAACCCACGAGTGCATGCGACGCATCGCCCGAAGAAGCTGGGGCTTGGCACCGCGTACCTCACGGGGTTTCGATGGGCGCTCGAGCGGGACTACGCGTACGTCTTCGAGATGGACGCCGACTTCTCGCACGACCCCGCGCACCTGCCACAGTTTCTCAGGGCCATCAAGGACAACGACCTCGTGCTCGGCTCGCGCTACCGCGAGGGACGCGTGACGGTCGTGAACTGGCCGATGACGCGGCTCCTGCTGAGCTACTGCGCGAACATCTATGCGCGCGTCGCGACCGGGCTTCGGCTCGGCGATGCCACGGGCGGGTTCAAGTGCTTTCGAAGGGAAGTGCTCGCGGCAATTCCTCTCGACGAGGTGAAGTCGAACGGCTATGCCTTCCAGATCGAGATGAGCTTCCGCGCCTGGCGGAAGGGATTCCGCATCGCCGAGATCCCGATCGTTTTCGTGGACCGCACCGACGGCGAGAGCAAGATGTCGAACCGGATCATCCGTGAGGCGATCTGGATGGTCTGGCGGCTGCGCTGGTGGGCTCTCACGGGACACGTCTGATGGCCGAGCTGCAGGGGACGCCGTTCTACAAGATGAGCGGGTCTGGAAACGACTTCGTCGTGGTGGACGCACGCCGTGATGGC
>JABFXM010000301.1 GCA_013361745.1 Gemmatimonadaceae bacterium
ATGTCCGCCCAGAACTGCTTCCGCTTCAAGGCGCCGACACCCTCCGAGGGGAGGGCCTCGGGTAGCGCGTCGGCGAGGATGCGCAGCCCCTCGTCCAGCGGAATGGGGGTGACACCGAAGACTTCCGTCAGCGCGTTCATCCGGTCGGCGGGGATGCTGTTCCCCTCACGGAGCATCGTCAGCTGCGCCTCGTGGAACGGAACGGGAACGCCGACCTTCTCGGCGAGGGAGATGCCGATGGAGGTGAGGAACTCGGGGACGCCGATGCGTGCCGGCTGGCGGTTCGTGATGCGCGCGAAACGGTCGACGAGATCGTTCTGCGACGTCTCCTCGATGCCGGCGACGTCGAGCGCGCGTCCGACGACATCCTTCCGCTCGACGGCGAGCGCGAGCGCCTTGCCCAGGTCTCCGGCGTAGACCGGCTGGAAGCGCGAGTCTCCACCACCGATCACCGGGATCACGGGGAGGGTGCGAACCATCCGGAGGAGCAGCGAGATCTCGTCGTCGCCGGGGCCGTAGACGTTTCCCGGCCGGATGATGACCCACTCGCCGGGATAGTCGCGCACGAGCGCCTCCGCCTGACGCTTCGAGCGGTGGTAGTCGGACTCGCCGCGGTCGGCGCCCAACGACGAGACGAAGACGAACTTCGGCGCCGTCCCGGCGGAGATCGCCTCGCGAAGCATGCGCTGCGTCCCCTCGACGTTGATCTCCTCGAGCGAGGGACCGTCCGCGGGCGCGGCGACGACGCCGACGACGTGAAGGATCGCGTCGCAGCCATCGGCGCAGCCGGAGAGTCCTTCGTCCTTCGCGACGTCGCCGGTCCAGGGCTCGACGGCGTCTCCCCACTGCTCGGCGTCGCGCCGCGCGTGGCGCGAGAGGAGGCGCACCTCGTGGCCCCGCTCGACGAGGGCGCTCACCGCGGCCCGTCCCACCACACCCGTCCCGCCAGTCACCAGCACCTTCATGCGCGTCACCAATTCGAGTTGAGATTCTCTCCGGGCTGCCGATGCTCCATGAGGCGACCGAGGCAGAAGTGGTGCCAGCAACGACTTTACGTGACCCCGTGCCCCCCTTTCGAGTCTCTACCTCGATGAGCCGTCTCCAACTGAACGCCCGACTCCCCCTCGGGACCCCCGGCCTGGCGCTCGCGGGGGTCCTCTTCGTCCTCGCGTCGTGCTCCGGCGCGGAGAAGCCGATCGTCGTCGGCGCCGCCGGCCCGTGGGACGCGGCCTACGGCGCGATGAACAAGATGGGGATCGACCTCGCCGTCGCGGAGATCAACGCGAAGGGCGGCGTACGCGGGCGGCCGCTCCAGGTGATCGAGCAGAACGACGAGGGTCAGGGGACGCGTGCCGCGGAAGTCGCGGCGGAGTTCGTCGCGAACCCGGCGCTGGTGGCGGTGATCGGCCACGTGAACTCGGGGGCGATGGTCGCCGCGGCGCACGTCTACGACGGGGTGCTCCCCGCGGTCGCGACGACGGCGACCTCGCCCGAGCTGACGGGCATCTCGCGCTGGACCTTCCGCGTCATCTCGAGCGACTCGGCCAACGGGATCGCGCTGGCGCGCTTCGCCGGAACGTTAGGCAAGCGGCGCGCGGCGATCATCTACGAGAACAACAGCTACGGCCGCGGGCTCGCCGATGCGTTCCAGAAGGCGTTCGCCGGCGAGATCGTGAGCGTCGACCCGATCCCCGACGGCGCGAGCGATCTCGAGCCCTTCGTCAGCTACTACGCGCGCGAGAAGGCGGACATCGTCTTCGCCGCGGGGACGGACGCATCGGGGCTGGCGCTCCTGCGCGAAGCGAAGCGCCAGGGATTCGCCGCGACCTTCCTCGGCGGCGACGGGTGGACGGGGATCGTCAACGACACCACAGTCTCCAACGGAGCGTACGTCGGCGCGCCCTTCAGCTCCCAGGACCAGCGCCCCGAGGCGCAGAGCTTCGTGCGCGCGCACCGGCTGGCAGACCTCGGCCGGCTCGACGCGGCCCGCGCCGAAACGCGATTGGCGCGCCCGATCGCGGCGCAGCTGCTCGGCGACATGGACCGGCTGGGCGAGGCGAAGGCGCGCAAGGTCGCCGACGTCTCGAAGCAGCTCTCGGTCTACGCGGAGCGGCGCAGCGTGCTGCTCGTGGTGCTGATCTCGATCGCGCTCGTGCTCGCGGGGGTGGTCGTCGTGCGAACGGTGCGGCAGGTCTCGCAGCCGCTCGCCGACCTCGTGCAGCACGCGATGGCGTTCAGCGACGGCGACCTCACCGTGCGGACGACACGCGACATGCCGCACGAGTTCGAGATTCTCGCGCAGGCGCTGAACCACACCGGCGAATCGCTGTCGCGGATCGTCGCCGTGGTCGCGAGCACGTCGGACACGGTGGCGCAGTCGGCGCACGATCTCGCCTCGGTCTCGACGCAGCTCTCGGAGTCCGCGGGACAGACGTCGTCCTCGATGGGCGGGGTGTCAACGGGCGCGGAACATCAGGTGGCGGAGCTGCGGCAGATCAGCGACGCGCTGCGCGAGATCCGCACGCAGGCGCTCGGGATGCTCTCCGGCGCGGCGGAGGTGAACGGGCTCGCCGCGTCGATCGAGCAGACGTCACAGGCGCGCCGGCGGGAGCTCGAGCGCACGCTCGGCATCCTCACCGACGTGAAGCAGACCGTCGAGCAGGCGGTGAGCGAGGTCGGCGTCCTGAACGACACCGCGGCGGACATCAATCGCTTCGTCGCGACGGTGGGCCAGATCGCGGAGCAGACGAACCTGCTCGCGCTGAACGCGGCGATCGAGGCGGCGCGCGCGGGCAAGGCGGGGCGCGGCTTCGCGGTCGTCGCCGACGAGGTGCGCAAGCTCGCCGAACAGGCGCAGACCGCGGCCGACGAGATCGTGGTGATGACGAACCGCGTCACCGATCGCGTGACGTCGACGACGCGCGTGATGGTGACGAGCGCGTCGAAGGTCGGCGAGATCGAGCGGATCTCGAAGGACATCGAGGATGCGCTGACGACGATCGCGGGCGCGGCCGAGAAGACGCGCCACGCCGCGGCCAACGTCGCGACCGCGGCCGACGTGAACGTGAAGGTCGTCTCGACCGCCGCCGAGAGCATCGGGTCGGTCGCGCGCGCCGCCGAGAACCACGCCGCGGCCGCGGAGCAGGTGAGCGCGTCGACGCAGGAGCAGAGCGCGGCGTGCGAGCAGATGAGCGCCGCCTCGGCGGAGCTGCTCGAGGGCTCGTCGCTGCTGCGCGAGCTGGTGAAGGGCCTGCGTGTCGACGAGGTGACAGCCTCGGCGGTGCTTCCCGAGCCTCACACGGCGCTTAGGGAGTACGAGGAGAGGCGAGCGCTACTGCAGACGGCAGGGGAGTAAGGAGAGTCAGGAGAGTAAGGGGAGTAAGTAACTGCCAGGTGGCCGTGCCTTACTCTCCTGACTCTCCTCACCATCCTCACTCTCCT
>JABFXM010000213.1 GCA_013361745.1 Gemmatimonadaceae bacterium
CGCGAGGGAATCGCGTTAGGCGCGGTGCGCGTGCTGCGGATCCGCGCGGGACCCCCGCTCCTCCCGCGCTGGCGTGCACGGGTCACCGCCTGGATCGACGCGGCCTTCGGCGAGGACGCGCCGCTCGCACGCGCGCTGCTCGTCGCCGACATGCGATCGCTCCCCGCGGGGATGCGCGACCAGTTCGCCGCGGCGGGGCTCGTCCACATGCTCTCGATCTGGGGGCTGCACGTCGGCATCATCGCCTTCGCGGTCGCACTCGCCCTTGGCGCGCTGGGGATGCCGCGCCGGCGCGCGGCGGCGGCGACGGTGGCCATCACCGCCGGCTACGTCGCGCTCATCGGCGCGCCGGCGCCGGCGCTGCGCGCCGTCGCGATGCTCGCTGCCGGTGAAGTCTCGCGCGCCCTGCAACGCCCGACCTCACCCTGGGCGGCGCTCGCGGTCGGAGCCGCCACGCCGCTCGTCGATCCGCGCATCGTCGATGACATCGGCTACCAGCTCAGCGTCGCGGGGATGGTCGGACTCATCGCGAGCGGCGCGCTCGAGCGACGGCTGTTCGCGGGACGACTCACCGGGAGGAAGCGCGCCCTCGCGTCGGCGGCGCTGACCTCCGTGGTCGCGTCGCTCGTCACCGGCCCGCTGGTGGCGTGGCGGTTCGGCCGAGCGAGTCTCGTCGCGCCACTCACGAACGTCGTCGCGACGCCGATCGTCGGCCTCCTCCAGCCGATGCTCTTCATCGCCATGCTCCTCGGCTGGTGGCCCGCCGCGGCGCGGTTCGCGGCGGGCGCGTCGCACCCGCTGCTCGCGGCGTTCGTCGGCGTCGCGACGACCGGCGCGGCGATTCCGGGCGCGCAGATCGAGGTCGCCGCGCGAACGACTGCGCTCGTCGTCGCCGGAGTCGCGTCGGTGCTGTTCGTCGCCGCCTGTGTGCGACGCGAGTCGCTCGTCCCGCTCCTCGGCTGCGTCGGATGCATCGGCATCGTCGCCTGGCTGCCGAGCGTGCCGAGGGTGGGTGGCGAGGTGGAGCTGCACATGATCGACGTCGGGCAGGGAGACGCGCTCGCCCTGCGAACGCCGCGCGGTCGCTGGGTGGTCTTCGACGCGGGGCGGACATGGACCGGCGGGGACGCGGGGAAGAGCACCGTCGTCCCGTACCTGCGCGCGCGCGGCGGCGAGGTGTACGCCTTCGTCCTCTCGCATCCGCACGCCGACCATGTCGGCGGCGCGGCGAGCGTGCTGCGGGCGATGCAGCCGTCGCTGTATGTGGACGCGGGCTATCCTGGCCCGACGGGGAGCTACCGCGAGTCGCTGCTCGCGGCGCGCGAGCTCGGGACCCGCTGGATGCGCGCGCACCCCGGTGATTCGCTCGTCGTCGACGGGGTGACGCTGTCGTTCCTCGCGCCCGATTCGGCGTGGACCGCGCAGCTCGAAGATGCGAATCTCGCGAGCACGGTGGTACGCGTGCGCTACAGGGACGTGCGCTTTCTCCTCACCGGCGACGCGGAGGGGCCGGAGGAACGCTGGCTTCTCGAGCACGAACGGGAGTCGCTCGCCGCCGAGGTCCTCAAGGTGGCGCACCACGGCAGCGTCACGAGCACGACGCCCGACTTCCTCGCCGCGGTGCATCCGCGCGTGGCGCTCGTCTCGGTGGGCGCGGGGAACAGCTATGGGCATCCCGGCCCGTCGGTGATGCGCGATCTCGCGGCGTCGGGCGCCGAGGTCCTGCGAACGGACCGGCTGGGAAGCGTAATCGTTTCCACCAACGGCGTGGCCCTCTCCCTGCATACTGAGCAGCGCGCATGGGAGCTCTCGCCCTGATCGGCGGGTGGCTCGTGGGGCGACGCATCGAGCTGCCGGCGGAGCTCACGCGCCGCCACCCCGAGCTGCTCGAGGCACGGTGGCGCGTCGGCGGAATTCCGCCGCGCGTTGGTGGGCTCTTCCTCGCGCGACCGACGGTCGCGGGGATCACGCTCTGGAACACCGTGTTCCTCGCGCCGGGCACGATGCTCTCGCCCGAGCTGCTCTTGCACGAGCTCGGACATGTTCGGCAGTTTGGCAGCTCGTGGAGCTTTCCGCTGCGCTACCTCTGGGAGGGAGCGCGGCGCGGTTATTCCGCGAACCGGTACGAGCGGGAAGCGCAGGAGTTCGCCGTCGAGCGACTGCGCGCCGCGAACCTTCCAACGAACGCCTGACCGTGGTCCAGCACACCGCCACCTCCGTCGTCACGATCGAGCGCTACATCATCGAGCAGGAGCGCCTCTATCCCGAGGCGACCGGCGAGCTCTCGGGCATCCTCTACGACATCGCGCTCGCCGCGAAGATGATCACCAACAAGGTGCGGCGCGCGGGACTCGTCGACATCCTTGGCGCGACGGGCGGCGACAACGTGCAGGGCGAGGAAGTGCAGAAGCTGGACGTCTTCGCCAACGAGACGATCATCAAGGCGATGGACCACGGCGGGCGGCTGTGCGCGATGGCGAGCGAGGAGGAGCCGGGGATCATCCCGATCCCGGAGGGATTCCGCTGCGGGAAGTACTGCCTCCTCTTCGATCCCCTCGACGGCTCGTCGAACATCGACGTCAACGTCCCCGTGGGGACGATCTTCTCCGTCGTGCGGAAGATCACCCGCGGGACGCGTGGGGAGATGGAGGACCTGCTGCAGCCGGGCCGCCGCCAGGTCGCGGCCGGCTACATCATCTACGGATCGAGCACGATGCTCGTGTACACGACGGGGCAGGGCGCCCACGGCTTCACCTACGACCCGTCGATCGGCGAGTTCCTCCTCTCGCATCCCGACATCAAGATCCCGAACAACCCGCGCTACCTCTCGGTGAACGACGCCTACGAGGGGCAGTGGGACGAGAACGTGAAGTCGCTGATGCGGAAGTACCGCGGCCTCGAGGGCGACCGCCGCGCGCTGAACGTCCGCTACGTGGGCTCGCTCGTCGCCGACTTCCACCGCAACCTCCTCGGCGGCGGCGTCTTCTGCTACCCGGCGAACAAGAAGCGCCCGAACGGAAAGCTCCGTCTCCTCTACGAGGCGAACCCGCTCGCTTTCATCGTCGAACAGGCCGGCGGCGCCGCCTGCGACGGCACCACGCGTATCCTCGACCTCCAGCCGACGGAGCTGCACCAGCGGACGCCATTGTTCATCGGCAGCCGGGCGGAGGTGGAGCTGGCGCATGAGACGCTCGCCGGGGTGGCCGCGACGGCGTAGCTCAGGCGCGTGGAGGCTGGAAGCAGGAGGCTGCAAGCAGGAGGCTGGAAGCAGGAGGCTGCGCGGCGCGAGCCAGGTGGGCGAGGAAGGCGGTGAGGCCGCCGTCACCGGCCGACGGTCGTTGGCGCCGTGGCCCGCAATCGTGTTCGCAGTGCGCCGAGCATTCCACGGATCTCGCGGATACGTTCCGCCAGCGCTTCGTAGGCGCCGGGCTCGATGTAACC
>JABFXM010000460.1 GCA_013361745.1 Gemmatimonadaceae bacterium
CGACGGTCGCGGCCTTCACTCCACTCCCGCGTCAGCCCGCCGCGCCGCCGCTCCTTCCGCGCGACACGACCGTCGCCGGCCTCCCATCGCGAACCTTGCCGGGGTCGGTCCCGGTCACCGACTACGCCGACCTCGCGCTCAAGCTCAACACGCGCCTCGAGCTGAAGGGGGAAAAGGCGCACACCGCGCCCTGCCTCACGATCGAGCTCGCCGCGGCGTACGGCGGCTGCCGCTCACCGGTGCTGCCGAGCTTCAACTTCCAGTTCAACGTCCTCTCCGGCGGCGTCGTCGCCGACCGCGTCCACGTGGATGTCGACTACGACTCGCAGCGCGAGTTCGACGCGTCGAACAACCTCTCCATCTACTACCAGGGGAAGCCGAACGAGGTTCTGCAGCGCCTCGAGGTCGGGAACGTCACCTTCGCGCCGCCGCCGTCGCGCTTCCTCACCGCGGCGATCCCGAGCGGGAACTACGGCGTGCAGGCGCTCGGCCAGGTGGGGCCGATGCGCTTCCGCGCGATCGCCGCGCAGCAGAAGGGGCAGCTCGTCCACGACGCGCGCTTCACCGTCGGCGACCGCACCCAGCGCAGCGAGTCGCGCGACATCGACGACTACCAGATCGAGCCGCGCCGCTTCTTCTTCACCGTCGATCCCGCGCTCTTCGCCGGCTATCCGAAGGTCGACATCCTCAACCAGGCGCAGCTCCGGGCGCTTCGGGCCCAGCTCGCGCCTAACGCGCGACCGACCAACGTTCGCGTCTACCGGCTCCAGATCGGCAGCCAGCCGGCGAACCCGAACGGGCCGCGCTTCATCGTCAACGGGCTCACCTCCTCGGCGAACCGCGGCGAGCAGCCGTACGAGCTCCTCCGCGAGGGCGTCGACTACTACATGGACCCGTCGCTCCTCTGGTTCGCACTCGTCCGGCAGCCGAGCCTCGACCGCGACCGCATCGTCGTCGCGTACAACGTCGACCTCGGTGCCGGCGCGATCGACACGCTCACCGGCGGCACCCCCGACGTGCGGTACGTCCCGGTCTCGGAGAGCGGGCACCACCAGTACGCGAACCTCGTCTACGACCACTCGATCAACCCGGGCGACGCGGCCTTCCGCCGCGAGATCCGCTCGGTGTACCGCATCGGCGGCGAGGAGGTGCGGCGCAATACCATCAACCTCCGCATCGTCGCCGGCGCGGCGGGCGATCAGGAGAAGCCGAGCGCGGGAAGCGCGCAGACGTACCTGCAGATGCTCGGCCTCGCCCAGCCGACGAACCCGGCCGCCTTCGACGCGGAGAACCGCGTCTGGCCGCGGCCGAGCGACCCTAACGTCTCGATCGCGCCGGGGGGCGGGTCGTCGCGGGTGATCAGCGACTACTTCGTCGTGCTCCCCTCGGTGCAGCCCTTCACCGAGACGACACGTGGCGGGCGCATCGAGCCGGGGAACCTCACGAACGATCCGATCTACACGACGCCGGACGAGTACCTCTACTCGACGCAGCACCCGACCGCCGTCTACCGGCTGCAGCTCAAGTACCAGACCGAGGGGAGCGGCGATCCCGGATCGCTGATGCTCGGCGCGGTGCAGCTGCGGCGGAACTCCGAGCGGCTCACGGTCGATGGGGTGCAGCTCGTGCGCGACCTCGACTACACGGTGGACTACGAGCTCGGACGCGTGACCTTCACCCGACCCGACACGCTCTTTCCGCGGCCGCGCACGGTGACGGTGCAGTACGAGGAGAACCCCGTCTTCCAGAGCTCGACGACGAATGTCTTCGGGATCGCGTCGACGTTCTCGGCGCCCGCGGGCGAGGTGACCTTCACCGCGATGGCGCAGGGGCAGAAGACGCTCTACAACCGCCCGCCGTTAGGCTTCGAGCCGATGTCGTCGCTCGTCGCCGGGGTGAGCGGGAGCTGGAGCTGGGACGCGCCCCTCCTCACGAACGCCCTCGCGCGGATCCCGATGCTCAGCGAGCGGCCCGGCGACTCGCGCATCGCGCTGCAGGCGGAGATCGCGACCAGCCACCCGCAGCCGAACAGCGTCGGCCAGGCATGGATCGAGAACTTCGCGGGGGAAGGCGGGATTCCCGTCTCGACGCTCGACCCGTCCTGGTTCCTCTCCTCGCGCCCCCTCGAGACGCCCGCGTCGAACGCGATCCGTCCGAACCTCTTCGACCCCGCGGCGGCGGCGTCGCTCGTCTGGCAGACGAACGTCGCGAGCCCGAGCGGCGTCCCGGCGCGCTTCTTCGCCGAGCAGGTCGATCCCTCGATCAACATCCGGTACAACGGGACCGCGCGCCTGCCGGAGCAGGTGCTCTGGCTCTCCCTGCTTCCCGACACGTTAGGCTGGCAGCGGCCCGGCGCCCGTTGGCTCACCCCGCACATCCCCGCGGGCGCGCGGCGCTGGCGCTCGATCCGCACCGTGCTCTCGCCGAGCGGCGCCGATCTGACGCAGGTGGAGCAGCTCGAGTTCTTCGCGATGGTGGACACGCGCGCGACCAATCGCGATCACAACCCGACGCTCATCATCGACCTCGGCGACGTCTCGGAGAACACCCTCGCCCTCGCGCCGGACTCCCTCGTCGTGCCGGGCGCCGGGGTCGCCGACTCCACCTTCAAGGGGCGCCGGATCGTCCACCTCGACACGCTCGACACCGAGCGCGACCCGATCACGCGCGTCTTCAGCGCGGCGTTGAACGACGTCGGCATCGCGCCCGACGTCGTCGACTCGCTGAAGGTCGTCGGGCCGGCGGGAAGCACGACGCTGACGAACGTCCCCGTCTGCCAGGCGGAGTACGGCGTCGTGCAGCAGATCGGCGACCAGCGCAACAACTGCACGGTGCACAACAGTCGCCTCGACGAGGAGGACATCGACCTCGACTTCGCGCTGAACTACACCGAGGCGCAGCGCGCGAACGAGAGCTTCTTCCGCTACACGGTGGATCTCGCCGCGCTCTCGCAGAATCCGATCGCCGCCCCGCGTGGCCGCTGCTTCGCGTCGGTGACGGACTCCGACACCTCGCGCACGGGACCCTTCTGCTGGATCCGCGTCCGCGTCCCCCTCGACGCCGCGCGCGACACGGTGAACTCGCCGCTGCGCCGGCGGATCAAGGCACTCCGCCTGACGATGGTCGCCGGCGCGACGGTGCCGAACAGCGAGACGATCACGACGCCGATCGCCCGCTTCAAGCTCGCCGGCCCGCTCTGGCGGAAGCGCGCCGACGCGCCCCTCGCCGGCATCGGTGGCGACTCGCTCGCGCTGGCCACGGGGCCGCGCGGGACGGTGAGCGTCACCACCATCAGCACCCAGGATCCGGGCTACGTCCATCCCCCCGGGCTCGGCGACGACGCGGACACGAAGGTCTCGAAGTACGCGCAGCAGGCGGTGCAGACCAACGAGCGCTCCCTGCGCGTCATCGCGACGAGCATCCCGAATC
>JABFXM010000463.1 GCA_013361745.1 Gemmatimonadaceae bacterium
CATGCTGTCGAGCACCGCGCGCACGCGCTCCTGCCTCATCGGGCGCATGGTATCGGCGCCGATCTCGCGCGCGAGCGGAACGCGCGAGCGATAGAGGACGAACCCGCGGTCATCCTTGACGTCGATGACGAGGGCGTTCACTTCCGTGCGCCGCGCGACGGCGATCAGCTCCCATATCCGGTCGCCGAGCGCCGCCCAGCGATTCACGTAGAGCCCGCGCACCTCCGCCGGTCGCGCGACCAGCGGCGCCCGGGGAACACGGAGCGAATCGGGGTGCAACACAGTGTCGCGCTCGGCGGGCACACCGCTCGCGGCAGGTCGCACCGCGCTGTGGCGCAGCGAGTCGCGTCCCGAGACGGTCGCGTCCCGACCGCCGCAGGCCAGAGCGAGGGGCAGCGCGAGGCCCGCGATCGATCGCGTGGAGAGAGGCATCGAGGAAGAATAGCGACGCGCGACCCCAGCCTCAGAATTTTCCGAGCAGCGCGTTCCAGAGCAGCGGGAAGGTGGCCATGCTCTGTCCACGGTACTGCGGCCGGAAGCCGAACAGGATGACGTGTCCGTTCCCTCGACGCGCGTCGACCAGCGCGGCGCGGCGGGCGAGCTTCTCGCCCCCGAGCAGCCAGCCGGAAAGCAGCGGATTCGCGTCCTCGTAAGTCGCGAGCGGCGTCGCGCGTGTCGAATCGGTGACCTCGAACGCCGGCCCCTCCTCGAACCAGACCGCCGCGGGCGAGCTGACGCCGCTGGTGAGGGCACCGGGGCGGAGCTTCGCCGAGAGGATCGAGCCCGGCGCGTAGAAGTCGCGTTCGGCCATGCCGGCGAGCGCGTCGCGCACGGGCAGCGAGAGCGCACGGATCGCGTAGTCGCTCGCCTCGTTCAACGCGACGAGCGTTCCTCCCGCGTCGACGAAGGCGCCCAGCGCCGCGGCGCCGGCGTCGCCGAGTCCGCCCTTCACGGAGTCGGGGTAGCTCGCGCCCGCTCCGCGCGTCAGCTCGCGATCACTCTGGTCCGGCAGCAGGATGACGTCGAAGCGCGCGGCGAGGTTGCCGGCGCGCACGTCGCGGTCGGTGATCGTGGTGAACGGAATGCGGTACTGGTCGAAGACCCAGCGGGTCCAGCCTTCGTCCATCGACGGGGACCAGTTGCGGTAGATCGCGATGCGCCGCGCGGAGCGATCGCTCAGTCCGCGCGCCGTCAGCCGCGGCGCGGGAAGCATCGGGACGATCTCCCCCGAGGCGACGGCGCTCGTATCGCGAAGCTCGGCGACCTGCACGCCGAGGAGGAGTGGCAGGGTGTGCGCGGTGACGTCGTAGGGGCGCTTCGGCGGCCCGCCCGGGTACTCGCGCAGATCGGGATAGTGCTGCCGCTCGAGCAGCGTCTTCGCGAACGAGCCATACGGCTGCGCGAGGGGCACGAGGTAGCTGCCCGCGGGATACGTCGTGCCCCCGGCGCGCACGGGCGACGTCGCGCGATGGACCTCGACCTGTCCGCGCTGCAGGGTGCGCAGGAGGACGGCGAGGGCCGCGGTGTCGCGCTGGATCGCCGGGATCACGTACCCCGCCGGCCAGTCCGCGCGATCGGCCACCGTCGCCGGCGCGACGGCGCGGTCGGCGACCTTCGCGAAGCTCGTCAGCCAGGACTCGCGGTCGCTCGCGATGGAGACGAGCATGTCCCACGTCGCCGCCGTCTGATAGCGCACGATGTCGCCGATTCCCCAGCGTCCGCCGCGCCACGGCTCGACGAAGCTCCACGACGCCGTCTTCGGGTCGTAGCCGCGGCCGAGGCGGAGCGAGTCCCAGGGGATGTCCATCGCGGTCGCGATCCGTGCGCTCGCCGTCTCGGTGAGGATGCGCACGCCGCCGTGGTAGTGCTGGTAGGCGCGCGCCGGGGTCCACGCGTCGTAGGTCGAGTTGATCGAGATCCCGGTGAAGCCGTCCCCGGTCATCCGCCACGCCATCGACGTGCCTAACGCGTTGACGCCGGCGGTGAGCAGCGGGTCGACGTTCGGTTCGACGGGGTCCATGTACGGCGGGATGAAGATCCGCGCCGCGTTCGAGCCCTGCTGGTGGATGTCGTTGACGACCTCGGGGTGCCAGACGTTGTGCAGCGAATCCACCGTCAGGCGCGTCTCGACCTGCGAGAAGAAGTACCAGTCGCGGTTGTTGTCGTGACCCGTGTAGTGGTGGTACAGCACCGGCGGCGTCGTCCCCTCGGCGCTCGTGCCGAGCGTCGAGCGATACCAGTCACCGACGATGTCCACGCCGTCGGGGTTGAGCGAGGGCACGAGGATGACGAGCGTCGCGGCGCGGATGGCGCGCGTCTCCGGATCGTCGGCGCTCGCCAGGCGATACGCGAGATTCAGCGGCGTGAGGATGCCGCCGACCTCCGTCGAGTGGATGCTCGACGTCACGAGCACGACCACCTTGCCGTCGCTGACGAGCCGCTGCACGTCGCCCGGCGCGCGCAGCCGCGCGTCGGCCAGCCGGCGCTGGATGTCGCGATAGCGCGGCAGGTCGGCGAGCGTCGCCGAGTCGCCGATGAAGGCGGCGATGAACGGGCGACCGAGGGTGGTGCGGCCGAGCGTGTGAACCGAGACTCGCGGGCTCGCCGCGTCGAGCGCGGTGAAGTAGGCGACGACGTCCTTCCATGCCGGAAGCCGGCGGTCGGTACCGGGCTCGAAGCCGATCACCGATGCCGGGGTCGGGACGCGGCCCTGCGCGCGGAGCGTGTCCGGGTGAGTGGTGAGCAGGAAGGCGGAAGCTGCCGCGAGGAGCGCGGCGCGCGGTGCGAGGATCGGCATGGGGAAGCGAGCGGGAAGCGGGAGCGCGGTACCGCGCGAGGTGTCGAACGATGCGCCGCGGAGCGGCGCGCTTCAAGGCGTCAGCGGCCGCGGAGCCGCTTCGCCTCGTAGCGCAGACGCGCCAGCGCGAGGAGGGCCGCGTCGATCTTCCGCACGAGCGTCGCGCGCCGCTCCTCGAGCTCGCGGAGCGTGCTCCGCTGGTGCTCGAGCAGAGCGAGCCGCCGGTCGCGGGCCTCGCTCGCCGGCTCGACGGAAGCGGCGGCGATGCGCTGCTCGATGATCGCGGTCGTGCGCGGCGCGAGCGCGCCGTCGAGCTGGTGGAGGGTGGTCGCGAGCGCGACGACGCGCTCGAGCAGCTCGTCCGCGGTGGGGAGGAGATCGGGAACGTCGAGCGTGGTGAAGGGATCGCGCAGGCGGCGGAGGCTCGCGACGACGTCGCGGTCCGCCTGCGCCTGACGGATGGCGTCGCCCCAGCGGCCCGCGAGCGTGTCGGCCCCGGCGGCCGCGGTGAGGTCACGCCCCCCCGCGCCGCCGGTCATCAGCGGTCGGTCGCGGGACGCGCCGAGCTGCTGGTGAGGCGAGCGACGTCGTCGTTGGCGGACACGGCGTAATCGACCTCGCGCGCCAGGTT
>JABFXM010000050.1 GCA_013361745.1 Gemmatimonadaceae bacterium
CGGGCGTTGACGCCCGTCATCACCCCAGGGAGCAGAGCACATGTCCGAACGGAAGCAGCCACACAACGGCCGCGACACCTCCGGCCAGTTCAAGGTGAAGCAGGCCGACGTCGAGGACCTCCGCACCGATCCTCAGGGCGAGGAGTTCGTCCGCGATGACGTCCGGCTCGGCGGCGCGGTCGAGGATACCGGCGCGGGCGCGGGACAGCGCGGCGAGCGCATCGAGCAGCTCGTGGACGAGAACGAGGAGAACGTCCGCCGCGTGTCCGAGCAGGGCCGGCGCGACGACGCGTCGCGCTGACCATCAGGGCTGACGCGAACGGGGCCGGCGCGAAGAGCGCCGGCCCCGTGTCGTTTCCCGCCGCGCGAGTCAATGGCTGCTACAGCACTGCGGCCGGCTCCGCCCGGTCCTCGTGGCGATAGCGAGTCAGCGCCCAGACGACGAGCAGCGCGACCCCCATCCCGATGTAGAAGTGCCGCGCTCCGAAGGTCCAGCTGCGCACGAGGGGGATGGCGACGAAGAGAACGCCGAGCACCAGCTCGATGATGCCGTGCGCGCGGAAGGGGAGGGGACGCCGCGCGCCCGCGGGAAACTGCGTCGCCAGCGTGACGATCAGGTGCACCACCGCGAGACAGTAGGCGAGGATCATCGTGTTCCCGTGGAGCCGGAACACCGTCGGCGCGGCGGCGAAGGCGATCACCGCGATGTAGTCGAGGATGCGGTGGACTCCGGGCGGGATGATTCCCATGAGCAGTCTCCGTTGGGTGTCGGGATGCTGGAGGCTGCCTCGCCCCGCTGCTTCGCGCAAGTACCCGAACGCCCGACGCGAAGCGGATCATCGGCGCGCTGCGGACCGGACGCGCTGTGATGCGCACCGCGCGCCGGCGCGGGGACGCGCGAGGGAAGATCGCTGAAGGGCGCGCGCACGAAGACTCACCTGCCGCCGCGGTCCCGGGGCTATCTTTCGACCGAGGGAGGGCATCACCCTCGAGGGTGCATCATCAACTGGCGTCAGATGTTTGCGAAGAGCATTACGAATTCGTCACGGGTCGTCGCGCTGCACCGCGGCGTCGCGCCCGGTTAGGTTGCGCCCGTGCGAATCCTCGTCATAGAAGACGACCGCGCGGTCGCGAAGCTCCTTCGGCTCGTGCTCAGTGAGCACGGGTACACGATCGACGTCGCGAACAGCGGCGAAGAAGGACGGACCCTCGCGATGCGGAACGAGTACGACGGCATCGTGCTCGACCTCGAGCTGGGGGACCGGCACGGGGTCGAGGTGCTGCAGTCGCTGCGTCGCGTCGGCCGGATGACCCCCGTGCTCGTGCTCACCGGGCGCGAGGACAGCGAGATGATCGTGCAGGCGCTCGACGCGGGCGCCGACGAGTACGCGGTGAAGCCGATCTCGAACGACGAGCTGCGCGCGCGCGTGCGCGCCCTCGTACGTCGCGGCGCGAGCGGGAAGAGCATCGAGCAGCTCTGCGTCGGCAACCTCACGCTCAACCGGCTGACGCGGCGCGTCCGCGCGGGCGAGGCGGATCTTGCCCTGACGCCGAAGGAGCTCGCGCTCCTCGAGCACCTGATGCTGCGCACGGGCGAGGTCGTCACGCGCACCGAGCTGCTCGAGAAGGTGTGGGACATGCACTTCGATCCCGGCTCGAACGTCGTCGACGTGCACGTCGCGCGACTGCGCCGCAAGCTCGAGCAGGCGAACGGCACCGTCGCCATCTCCGCGCGGCGAGGCTACGGTTTCGTCCTCGCCGCGGGCGACCAGAACCAGCCCGCTACGCCGCGCGGCGACGAGCCGCCGGCGACCGCCTGACGCGCCGGCGCCAGAGGGCGTAGGCGGGAATTCCGGTCGCAACGATCAGATATCCGATCCCCGACGTCGCCGGCGCCAGCCACGCGAGATCCGCGACGAGCAGCAGAGCGAGCGCGACGTAGACGGCGGGCGTCAGCGGATAGCCGAGCGTGCGGTATGGCCGGGCGGCGTCGGGGGCGCGGCGGCGAAGCACCACGACGGCGAGCACCATCGCCGCGTACATCACGAGATCCGCCGGCACGATGTACTCGAGCAGCTGCGTGTAGACGTTGCCGAAGGTGATCGCCCCCGTGGCCGCGTCGCGGAGGGCGGACCGCGGCAGAACCAGCAGCGACGCCCACACCCCCTGGACGACGAGTGCCGCGGCGGGGACGCGCTTCGCGTTGAGCCGCCCCACGCGCTCGAAGAACAGTCCGTCCCCGGCCATCGCGTACGAGACGCGCGCGCCGGCGAGTATCAGCCCGTTGTTGCAGCCGAAGGTGGCGACGACGATCGCGACCGCCATCAGCACGGTGCCGCTGTCGCCTAACGCGACGCGCATCGCGGCAGTCGCGACGCGGTTCTGCGGCGCGCTCTGGATCTCCGGGAGCGAGAGCGTGACGACGTACGCCACGTTCGCCAGCAGATACAGCCCGACGACGATCCCGCAGCCGATCAGCAGCGCGCGCGGGAGATTGCGGCGCGGGTCGCGCACCTCGCCACCGGCGAAGGTTACGTTGTTCCACGCCGACTGCGCGAAGAGCGGCCCGACCATCGCCTTCCCGAGCAGCAGCGCGAGCGCGACTCCGCCGCCGACGAGGAGCCCGGGCTGCGCGGCGGCGGCGCTCCAGCCGTTCGCGGCCGGGTTCCACCACGAGGACGCGAACGCCGCGCTTCGCGCGTTCCAGCCGATCGTCAACCCGACGACGACCAGCCCGAGCAGCGCCGAGGTCTTGGCGACGGTGAGGGTGTTCTGGATCAGCTTGCCCGTACGGAGCCCGCGCGTGTTCGCCCACGTCAGCACGAGGATCGACGCGATCGCGACGAGCTGCTGGGTCGAGAGGCTCAGCGCGTAGCGGCCGATGACGACGGGCGGCACGAGATAGCGCGCGCCCGAGATCCACGGCACGAGGACGCCGAGGAAGTTCGCGAAGGCGACGGCGACGGCGGCGATCGTTCCGGTCTGGATCACGAGCAGCAGCGCCCAGCCGAAGAGGAACGCGGTCGCGGGACCGTACGCCTCGCGCAGGAAGACGTACTGCCCGCCGGCGCGGGGCATCATCGCCGCGAGCTCGGCGCAGCAGAGCGCGCCGGTGATCGTCATGACGCCGGCGAGGGCCCACGCCATCAGCAGCCACCCGGGCGCGCCGACGAGCCGCGACGACTCGGCGGACACGATGAAGATGCCCGACCCGATCATCGACCCGACGACGAGCATCGTCGCGTCGGCGAGCCCCAGTCCGCGCGCGAGCGCCGCGTCCTCGCGCGGCGGCGCGGCGAGCGTCGCGTCGGTCATCGCGCGCCTTCCATGCGCGGCGTTCCGCGCGGCGGCGCGACGACATCGACGCCCGCGTCGAGAAGTGCCGCGCGAAGCTGGCGCGCGTGCTCCGCGGCGCCGGGAGT
>JABFXM010000013.1 GCA_013361745.1 Gemmatimonadaceae bacterium
TCATCGCGCTCCTTCTCGCCAGCGTGCGGGTGCGGCCCGGCGCTGCGGCACTGCTCGGCTTCGCGATCGGGCTCGTCGCGGACTCGCTCTCGGTCGGGACCTTCGGCTCGGCGGCGCTCGCGATGAGCGTCGTCGGCTTCACCGCCTCATGGCTCCGTGCGGTCGTGTTCGCCGAGAATCTCGTCCTGCACGCCGCTTTCTTCTTTGCGGGGAAGTGGCTGTTCGATATCGTATTCCTCATCGTCGAGCGACGCGTCCGCGGGCTCGACCTCGTCTTCCAGCTTCTGATCTGGTCGCCGCTGACGGCGATGGTCACCGCGCTCGCGGGGATCCTCGTGCTCATCGTGATGCGACCGATGCTCGACACGCAAGCCGCCTAGCGGGAGGAGCGCGGCATGAGCTTCCATCCGAACGACGTCGCACGACGCGGGCGCACCGCGTCGTTCATCGCGGCGGGGATCATCGCGTTCCTGCTCGCGGCGTTCTTCCGCACGCAGGTGCTCGACCGGGCGCGCTATGCGCTGCAGTCCGAAGAGAATCGCCTGCGCGAGGTCCCGCTCCCCGCGCCGCGCGGCATCATCTACGACCGCGACGGTCGCATCATCGCCGAGAACGTCCCCGGCTACTCCGTCTCGATCCTCAGCCCATCGGCCGACTCGCTGCGCGAGGCGATGCGTCGCCTCGCCGGCACGATCCAGCTCACGCCGAGCGAGATCGAGCTCGCCGTGCGCCGCTACAAGCGGGCGCCCAACCGGCCGACGGTCATCCTCAGCGACGCGAAGTTCGACGTCGTGTCGGTGCTCGAGGAGCATCGCGTCGAGTTCCCCGGCCTGATCATCCAGGCGGCGCCGAAGCGCTTCTACCCGGACAGCACGATGGTCGCGTCGATCGTCGGGTACACGGGCGAGGTGACCGAGGACGAGTTGAAGAAGCCGAGCTACGAGGGTTACAAGGCGGGGCAGCAGATCGGGAAGGGAGGCCTCGAGCGCTACTACGAGAACCAGCTTCGGGGGCGCGAGGGGGTGCGCTTCGTCGAGGTGGACGCGCGCGGTCGTGTCGTGCGCGAGGCGGGAGCGCGGCAGGACATCGAGCCGCTCGCCGCCGAGCCGCTGCAGACGAACATCGACCTGAAGCTCCAGGAGTACACCGCGCAGCTCTTCGGCGACTCGCTGCAGGGCGGCGTCGTCGCGCTCGATCCGCGGACCGGGGGGGTGCTCGCGCTCTACAGCGCGCCGAGCTACAACCCGAACCGCTTCGTCGGCGGAATCCCCGCCGACTACTGGCGCGAGCTCACCAGCGACCCGCGCCATCCGCTGTACAACAAGGCGATCCAGGGAACGTACCCGCCCGGCTCGACGTGGAAGCTCGCCACTGCCGCGGTCGCGCTGGAGAACGGCGTCGTGAAGATGGACGACCACATGCCGCAGCCGTGCACCGGCGGCTACCAGTACTTCAACCGCTACTTCCGCTGCTGGGAGCCGAAGGGCCACGGCAACGTGAACCTGCAGCAGGCGATCGAGAAGTCGTGCGACGTCTACTTCTACCAGCTCGGCCTCAAGCTGACGCTCGAGAATCTCATCGCCGGAGGCGTCCGGCTCTCGTTCCGTGAGCGCACGGGAATCGATCTGCCCAGCGAATCGCGGCCGATCTTCCCCGACGCGATCCGCTACTACGACGAGCGCTACGGGCCGAAGCGGTGGAGTCGCGCGGTGACGCTCAACCTCGCGATCGGGCAGGGTGAGAACAACCAGACCGTCATCAGCATGGCGCGCTTCTACACGGCGCTCGCGACGGACGGCACCGCGGCGCAGCCGATGATCGCGAAGGGGACGCCGAAGCGGCAACGCCTCTTCAAGCTGACGCCGGAGCAGATGACGGGGCTCCGCAACGCGCTCGCCGGCGTGGTCGAGGCGGGCGGC
This sequence comes from Gemmatimonadaceae bacterium, assembly GCA_013361745.1. Taxonomy (GTDB): domain Bacteria; phylum Gemmatimonadota; class Gemmatimonadetes; order Gemmatimonadales; family Gemmatimonadaceae; genus JABFXC01. The sequence goes on from JABFXM010000013.1 coordinate 1,920, forward strand.
ACCGCGGCGAGCGCGCAGATCAAGGGCGTCGTGCTCGCGGGGAAGACCGGCACCGCGCAGAACGCGCAGGACCCGCTGCACCATCACGCCTGGTTCGTCGGCTTCGCGCCGGCGGACGACCCAAAGATCGTCGTCGCGGTGATGCTGGAGTTCGGCGGCCACGGCACCCGCGCCGCGCGCATCGCGTCGTCGATCATCTCGCAGTACCTCAACGTCGTCCCCACGCAGATGCTCGAGACGGAGGGCGACTAGATGCGTCGCCTCATCGGCGATCCGCCGCTGTTCGCGATCGCGCTCGCACTCTCCCTGTACGGTCTCGCGATCGTCTACTCGGCCGGGCAGACCGACGTGCCGACGGTGGCGACGCACGCGTGGCGCGCGCAGACGATCTGGATCCTGCTCGCGATCGGCGTCTCGCTCGCGGTGAGCAAGGCATCCGTGCGGATGCTGGACTGGGTGACGCTTCCGCTCTTCGCCCTCACCCTGCTCGGGCTCTCGGCGACGCTGGTCGGCTTCGGCTGCGGCGCGGGGACGGCGGCGAGCACGAAGAGCTGGATCTGCCTCGGCAGCCATCGCATCGGCCAGCCCTCGGAGCTCGCGAAGGTCACGGTGGTGCTCATGCTGGCGCGGGTGCTGAGCGCGAAGAAGGATCCGCCGAAGACGCTGGCGGAGCTCTGGCCGGCGGCGTTGGTCGTCGGCATCCCGTGGCTGATGATCATGCTGCAGCCCGACCTCGGGACCGGTCTCGCCTTCATCGGCATCTTTTTCGGCATGCTCTTCTGGGCGGGGGTGTCGTGGCCGCTGCTGCTGCTCATCGCGAGTCCGGTGGTGAGCCTGATCGGCGCCGTCAACGTATGGATCTGGGGCGCGTGGTTCATCGTCCTCATCGTCCTCGTCTACCGATATCGACCCTACCTCGGCGAGGGGATCGTCCTCGTCGTCGCCAATTTCGTGATGGGCGTTCTCGCGCCCATCCTCTGGGACCGCCTGCACCCCTACCAGCAGAAGCGACTCCTGACGTACATCGATCCGACCGCCGATGCGCGCGGCTCGGGCTACCACGTGATCCAGTCGATCGTCGCGATCGGCTCCGGCGGATGGTTCGGGAAGGGCTACACGCTCGGAACCCAGAAGCGTCTCGCGTTCCTTCCGGCGCAGCACACGGACTTCATCTTCGCGGTGGTCGGTGAGGAGCTGGGATTCGTCGGCGTGACGCTGGCGCTCTCGCTCTTCCTGCTGCTGATGCTGCGCACGATCCGCATCGCGACGCGGGCCAACGAATCGTTCAGCAGCCTGATCGCGATCGGGCTCGCGGCGAGCTGGTTCGTGCACATGCTGATCAACGTCGGCATGACACTCAGCCTCATGCCGATCACCGGCATCCCGCTCCCGTTCTTCAGCTACGGCGGCTCCTTCATGCTCGCGAGCTGGCTCGCGGTCGGAATCCTCATGCGCATCGCGGCGGAGGGGAGAGGCGGGCGGGCGGAAGGGTTTGCGATCT
>JABFXM010000047.1 GCA_013361745.1 Gemmatimonadaceae bacterium
AGGTCGCGGCGGGCGATCGCGTTGACGACGTAGCGGCCGAGTCCGGGCCAGCTGAAGATCGTCTCGGTGAGGATGCTGCCCGTGAGGTACGCGCCGAAGTCGAGGCCGAGGACGGTGATCACGGGGATCATCGCATTGCGCAGCGCGTGGCGGACGACGACCGCGCGCTCGCGCACCCCCTTCGCCCGCGCGGTGCGGGAGTAGTCGCTCCCCAGCGCGTCGAGCATCGCCGAGCGCGTCATGCGCGCGAGGAAGGCGATGGAGCGCATGCCTAACGCGAGGGCGGGGAGGACGAGGTGCTGCGGCTTCCCGAACCCCGACGGGGGCAGCCAGCGAAGCTGCACCGCGAAGACGAGGATCAGGATCAGCCCGATCCAGTAGACGGGGAAGGATATTCCCAGATACGCGATGCCGAGCGAGAGGCGGTCGGTCCAGCCGCCGGGGCGCCGCGCCGCGAGCACGCCGAGGGTGATCCCGACGATCGCCGCGAGGAGCATCGCCGCCCCCGCGAGCTGCAGCGTCTTCGGGAAGCGCTCCAGCAGATCGGAGAGGATCGGGCGGCCGGTGATGTACGAGCGGCCGAGGTCTCCGCGAAGCACGCCGCCCGCGTAGTGCGCGAACTGCGCCGGCAGCGGATCGTCGAGCCGCAGCTCGGCGCGCAGCCGCGCGATCGTCTCCGGGTCGGCGCGCTCGCCGACCATCGCCATCACCGGGTCGCCCGGCGCGACGTAGAGGAGGAGGAAGACGACGACGAGCACCCCCGCCAGCGTCGGGATGGCGAGGAGCAGCCGGCGGGCGAGGATCCGGAGCACTCGCGCCTAACGCGGCCTGGTGTCGTGCACGATCGACACGCCGCGCATGTCCTGCCCGTTGAGGATCGAGGGGAGCTGGTAGCCGCGGATCCACGGCTGGACGGCGTCGAGATCGCGGTAGAAGAAGAGGAACAGCATCGGCGCGTCGTTGAACGCGAGCTGGTCCGCCTGCCGGTAGAGCGCGACGCGCTTCGCGTCGTTCGGCTCGCGGCGCGCCGCGTCGACGATCTTGTCGAAGGCCTGGCTCTCGTAGAAGGAGACGTTCCCGCCGACGCCCTTGTTCGCGCTATGGAGCAGCGGATAGAGGAAGTTCTCCGCGTCGGGATAATCCGCGAACCAGTCCTTGAGCACGAGATCGGTCTCCCCCTTCCGCGCCGCCTCGCGCATCGCCGCCGCCTCGCGCTGGACGAGGGTCGCGCGAATGCCGACCGCGGCGAGATAGCTCTGGATCGCCTCGGCGAGCCGCGGGAAGGGAGGTGTCTGCGAGCACCAGAGCTGCACGTCGATCCCCTTCGCGAAGCCCGCCTCCGTGAGGAGCTGCTTCGCCTTCGTCGTGTCGTAGGCGTAGTGGCGCGTCGAGTCGCCGCCCTCGAGCGCGGGCGGGATCACGCCGCCGGCGAGAGTGCCGCGACCGCCGATGAGCTGGTCGAGGATCGTGCGCACGTCCACGGCGTAGTTGATCGCCTGACGCACGCGCACGTCGCGGAGCGGACCGCGCGTGGTGTTGATCGCGGTGTACCACATGCGCAGCCCGGGCGCGGAGGCGAGCGTCGCGCTCCGCTCGTCGGTGTTCTCCCAGCGACGAGTGTCCGACTCGGGGATGTACAGGATGTCGACGTTGCCGCTCTCGAACTCGGCGACGGCGGTGCTGGGTTCGGCGATGATGCGCGTCATCAGCGAATCCGACGCGGCCTTGCCGCCCCAGTACTTCTCGTTGCGCGCGTACTTCAGGTAGTCGTCGTGCTTCCACTCGACGAACCGCCAGGGGCCGGTGCCGATCGGGTGCTCGCCGAAGTCGGCGGGGGTGGAGTCGGGGACAATCGCCGCCACGGGCATCGCGAGCAGCTTCGGGAAGATCGGCAGCGGCTCGGCGAGGGCGAGGACGACGGTGCTGTCGTCGCGCACTGTGAGTCCCGCGATGCTCGTCGCCTTGCCGTTCGCGTAGTCCTGCGCGCCCGCGATCGGGTAGAGGGGCCAGCCGCGGCCGCCTCGCTCCTTCGGATCGAGGACCCGCTCGAAGCTGTGCTGCACCTGGCGGGCGGTGAAAGGCTTGCCGTCGTGGAAGGTGACGCCGCCGCGGAGATGGAAGGTGTAGGTCTTCCCGTCGGGGGAGATCTCCCAGCGTGTCGCGAGCGCCGGGACGACCTTCGCGTCGGGGGTGAAGCGCGTCAGCCCGTCGAAGACGTAGCCGACCGCGCGCCCGGTGGGGACGTCGGTGGACTTCGCCGGATCGAGGGAGCGCGGGTCGTAGTTGTCGCGCGAGTCGATGATCGTGCGCCGCGCCGGCGACGCGTCGCCACCGCGACAGGCGATGATGGAGAGCGAGGCGAGAGCGGCGGCGAGGAGGACCCTGCGCATGCGTGGCGGAGGAGGGCGCGAGCGGGAGTGTGACGAGCGTCGCGAAACAGCGCTCGCGGTTGACAGAAGTGCGTGAAACGGGAGAACTTACGCCCCTTCACCGTACAGCGTCAATCGTGCCTCATATCATCTACGCGGACGACCACGAGGACATGCGCCGGATGGTGCGCGACGTCCTCGAGGCGTACGGGCACGAGGTGCGGATCGTGGACAATGGCGCCGCCGCCGTCGCGGCGGTGGCGGAGCGCGAGCCCGATCTCCTCGTCCTCGACCGGCAGATGCCCGTGATGGACGGGATCGAGGCCTGTCGCGCGGTGAAGGAGAACCCGTTCACCGCGCACATCCCCATCCTCATGCTCACCGCCCTCAGCGCCGTGGAGCGGAAGCTCGAGGGCTACGAGGCCGGCGCCGACGACTATCTCACGAAGCCCTTCGACACGCGCGAGCTGCGGGCGCGGGTGGACGCGCTGCTGCGACTCGTGAAGCGCGAGACCGACCGCAACCCGACGAGCGGTCTGCCCGGCGGGCGAGCGGTGGAGGACGAGCTCCGGCGCCGGGTCGGGCGCGAGGAGGATTTCGCGGTCTGCTACATCGACCTCGACAACTTCAAGCCCTTCGCCGACACTTTCGGATTCGCGGCCGCGGACGCGGTCATCCGCGATACCGGGCGAATGCTGCGTGAGGCGGTCGCGGAGTCGGGTGGAGGCGTGGGGGGCGACTTCGTCGGGCACATCGGCGGGGACGATTTCATCGTCGTGACGCGCGAGGACCGCGCAACGTCTCTCGCGGGGGCGTTCGCCGAGCAGTTCCGCGAGGTGATCGGGCGAGTGGTCGGTGCCGAGACCGTGGAGGCGGGTGAGTTCACGGGCCCCGATCGTGAAGGGGTGACGCGGCGCTTCCCGATCGCGAAGCTGACGACGGCGATCGTCATCGTGTCCCCGCGCCAGTGGGAATCCGCGGCGAGGCTGGGGGAGCGCGCGGCGGCGCTCAAGCGTCAGGCGCGGATGGGCGGGTCGGGGAGCATCGTGGTCGGACGAGGGTAGGCCTTTCAAGGGGTCAGGGGTCAGGGGTCGGCGGGGTGTCGGGAGGGGAAGGGGGACGGGGACGGGATGGGACAACGGGTGAGGATCGGATAGATGGAGCGGCAACGGGGCGAGTCGAAGGTTTCGCGGGACTACACGTATCGGCGTGAGCTGCGCCCGGCGGAGCTGCTTCCGGCGGTGGGCGCGGGGGTCGCCGTGGGGCTCGTCGCGTTCTACGTCGCGCGGCTCTTTCTGCAGCGCACCCCGCTCGTGCCCGGACCGCTCGAGCCCGCGGATCGTCTGGAGCCGCGGCGCCGCACCGGGACGCGGCAGGGCGACGATCAACCGCGACACCGCCGCGACCGCGGCGCAGCGACCAGAGTGTGATGCGGCCACTGCGCCAGCGATGGCGCGCCGCGATCGTCGCTCCACTCGTTCTCCTCGTTCTCGCCCTCCCGGGCGTCGCCCGGGCCCAGCTCCTTGCGTGCCAGCCGGGCGAGCCGGAGGTCCGGAAGCTCGACTTCAACGGGAACAGGGCGCTCTCCGACGGCGATCTGTCGCAGATCGTCGCGACGACGACGTCGAGCTTCACGCGCCGGGCCTTCCGCTTCTTCGGCGAGAAGCGCTGCCTCGATCGTGAGGAGCTCGGGCGCGACATCGCGCGCGTGAAGCTCTACTACCACCAGCGCGGCTACTGGGAGACACAGGTCGACACGGTCGTCACCTCGCGCGGCAACGGTGGCGTCAACGTCAGCTTCAGGATCGTCGAGGGGCCGCCCATCCGGTTGACCAGCCTGCGGATCACCGGGTTGGACTCGGTGATGAACAGGAAGGCGATCCTCGGTGGGCTCGACACGAGCTCCGGCGGCCCATACGACGAGATCCGTCTGACGACGCTCGCGGACACGATCGGCTCGCGGCTGCTCGACAACGGGTACCCGGGGGCGCGCATCTCCGTCGGCCATGACGTCGCGACGGACACGCGGACGGCGTCGTACTACATCGACGTCGATCCGGGTCATCTGGCGCGGATCGGCGCGGTGCGCATCGTCGTCGACAGCACGCAGGGGGCGCAGAAGATCCGGTCGCGGACGGTGAACAAGATCCTCGGCCTGCGCCCCGGACAGATCTATCGCCGCAAGGACCTGATCCGCGCGCAGCGGAACCTCTACGCGACGGACGCCTACCGCCACGTCGAGCTCGGGCTCGCGCCGGGGCAGAGCGCGGAGGACTCGCTGCTCGTCGTGCAGGCGTCGCTGATCGAGGGCGACATGCGCTCGATGCAGACCGGCGTCGGCTGGGGAACGCTCGACTGCTTCCGCACGCAGGCGGTGTACGGCGATCGCAACTTCCTCGGCGGCGCGCGGAGGCTCGACCTCACCGGCCGCGTGTCGAAGATCGGCGTCGCGGGCCCGTCGAAGTCCGACTGGGTGGGTCACGCGCTCTGCCCGACGGCGCGCCAGGATTCGATCGGGACGAGCAAGCTCAATTACTACACGGGCGCGACGTACCGGCAGCCGACCTTCTTCGGGCTGCGGGCGCGGAGCGTCCCCTCCTTCACGCTCTACAGCGAGCGGCGCTCCGAGTTCAGGCAGTACGTCCGCACGACGCCGATCGGCTTCCTCGCCTCGGTGTCGCGCGAGCAGTGGAATCGCGCGCCCCTGACCTTCGGCTACCAGATCGAGCGCGGGCGCACGCAGGCGGCGCCGGCGTACTTCTGCGCGCTCTTCCAGATCTGCGACGAGCAGCTGCGCACGCGGATCGCCGACCGCACGCTGCTCCTCGCCGTCGCGAGCGCGGCGCTGACCGTCGACCGCACGGACAACCCGCTCTCGCCGACCACGGGCGGGGTCGTCCGCTTCGAGCTGCGCCACGCGTCGCAGTTCATCGGGTCGTCGGCATCGCTGCAGTTCAACCGCGCGATCGCCGACGGGAGCTGGTTCACGCCGTTAGGCGGGAGCTCCGTGCTGGCGCTGCGGCTCCGCGCCGGGGCGGTGACGCCGCTCAACCCGACGCTGCCGTCGTTCGATCTGGCGAAGAACTTCGTCCCGCCGCAGGAGCGGCTGTACGCGGGGGGCACCAACACCGTGCGTGGGGTGCAGCAGAACGAGCTCGGTCCCCTCGTCTACATCGCGAACCGGCGCTACGTCGAGGTCGTCAACGTCGACGCGAACACGCGCACCTTCGAGGCGAAGCCGTACAACCATGTGGACATCGCCGACAAGGGGTACAACTTCGTCCCGACCGGGGGCACCCGACTCGTCGTCGCGAACGCCGAGGTGCGCTTCCGCGATCCGCTCTTCCCGAACCTGCTCCAGTGGACGGCGTTCACCGACGCGGGCGACGTCTGGGAGAGCGGGGGGCCGGCGGCCGTCCGGAAGCAGAGCCTGCGCGTGACACCGGGGCTCGGCCTGAGCGTGCTCACCTTCCTCGGCCCTATCGGGATGACAGCGGGGTACAACCCGAAGCAGCAGCCGGCGGGTCAGCTCTACTACAACGACCTGTACGCCGCGGACGTGAACGAGTCGGCCGCCCCGAACGTCTCGAACCTCACCGTCTGCCTGCCGACGAGCGGGTTCGCGACGGTGAAGCGTGTCAACGGGGTATGGCAGCAGGACCGCGCCGAGTGCAACGCGTCCGCGTTCCGTCCCAACCGGAAGTCGTCGTTCCTCGATCGCATCGTGCTGCTCTTCTCGATCGGCCAGGCATTCTGAACCAGTGGGCAACGGGTAGCGCTTCGTAATGGCGGGTATGTCGCGGCGACGATTCGTCGCCATGGTGAGCGGGCTCTCGCTCGTCGTGCTCGGCCTCCTGGTCGGGCTCGTCGTCGTGCTCGTCACCCAGACGCCGTACGGGCGCGACCGCGTGCGCGACATCGTCGAGTCTCGACTGAAGCCGGCGGTGCACGGCCGGCTCTACGTCGGGAAGATCCATGGCGGGCTGCTTGGCGGCGTCGTCGTCGACTCGCTCGAGATCCGCGATCCCGAGGATTCGCTCGTGATGGCGAGCGGTCCGATCCGGCTCGAGTACGACCCGCGCGACCTGCTCGACAAGCGCGTGCTGCTGACGTACGCCGAGCTGACGCGGCCCGTGTTCTACGCACGACGGCACGAGAACGGCGACTGGAACTTCCGCCGGACCTTTCCGGGGAAGAAGGGGCCCGACGTTCCGAAGGTGGAGCGCGGCTTCGGCGACTTCATCGTCGCCGACTCGGTGACGATTCACGACGGCTCGTTCATCCTGACGATGCCCTGGCACGCGCCGGACTCGCTGCGCGGGGCGAAGCTCGACAGCGCGGTGCGCACGACGCTGGCCTCGGATGACCACGAAGTGCAGAAGACGAGCGAGGGGTACGCGAAGACCTGGCGCTGGACGGGGATCAACGTCGAGTCGCCGTACGTGCGCATCGCGGACCCCGACAGCGTGGGGCAGCTCTTCACGGCGAACGCGATGTCGGTCCGCGAGTCGGACCCGCCTTTCCTCTTCACGAACACCACCGCGGCCGCGCGGCTGCACGGCGACTCGCTCTGGCTCAACGTGTCGCACTTCGACCTTCCCGCCTCGCATGGCAGCGCGAAGGGGAAGGTCGTCTGGGGGAGCGACCTCCCGGTGCGCTACGCGATCGACGTCGACGCGGACACGGTGTCGCTCGCCGACATCGCGTGGGTCTATCCGACGCTCCCGACCGCGGGAGGGGGGAAGGCGCACCTGCGCATCGTCAACGATCCGAAGAACCTCGACGTCATCGAGTACCAGCTCTCGCGGATGGACGTGCGGAGCACGAAGTCGCACCTCACGGGCGCGATGACCTTCGCCGTCGGCGAGCCGGTGCTCGCGGTGAAGAACCTGGACGTCGTCGCGGCGCCGATCGACTTCGCCTTCATCCGCGCGCTGAACGGCAAGCCCTTCCCGGTGGACTGGCAGGGAACGATCTCGGGGACGTTGAAGGGGCGCGGCGGTCCGCTCACCAACTTCAGGGTGGACGACGCGAACCTCGTCTTCCGCGACGCGCACGTGCCGGGCGCCGAGACGCGCGCGACGGCGAAGGGGGAGCTCGACATCCTGTATCCCGCGTTCACCGTGTTCCACGGGCTCGACGTGAACGTGGCGAGCGGTGACCTGCGGACGATCCAGTACCTCTACCCGAACTTTCCGAAGCTGAAGGGGACGATCTCGGGGACGGCGACGCTCGACTCGTCGTGGCTCGATGTGCGCTTCAGCAACGGCGACCTCTATCTGCGCGACGGTCCCGACGAGCCGACGCACGTGACCGGGTCGGGGCGGGTCACCTACGGCGACGTGTTCATGACGTACGACCTGAACCTCGACGCGAAGCTGCTCTCGCTGACGCAGCTCGCGCGGTCGTACCCGACGCTGCCGCTGCGCGGCATCGTCGCCGGACCGATCGTCGCGAAGGGGACGACCGAGGCGCTCGACGTGACGACCACGCTCGCGGGTGACGCGGGAACCGTCGCGTTCAACGGACGGCTCGACACGTATCCGCCCGGCTACGCGGTGCGCGGGACGACGACGCTCACGCATCTCGACGCGCGCACCCTGCTCGAGCGCGCCGACGGCCCGAAGACGGACATCAGCGCGCGCTTCGACACCGACGTGAGCGGCGACTCGCTCGCGAACTTCACCGGTCGCATCGCGGCCGATCTCGTCGGCGGCTCGATGGTGGACGGGGTGCGGCTGTTCTCCGGCCGGGCGCGGATGGACGCGGCGAACGGGAAGCTGCGTGTGGACTCGCTGGCGCTCGAGTCGACGGCGGCGACGGTGTTCGCGTCAGGGGGGATCGGGCTCGCCGACGGGACGCGCGACTCGCTGCGCTTCGCGCTGTTCGTGGACTCCCTCGGCGGGCTGCGGCGCTGGATCGCGACCGCGCCGACGGATTCGCTCGACGGCTCGTTCTCCATCAGCGGGGTGCTCAGCGGCTCGGTGAACGCGCTCGACGCGCGCGGGACGATGACCGGCGCCTCGCTCTATCGCGCCGGGACGAGCGCGTCGGCGGTGAAGGGGACCTTCGCGCTGCGCGACCTGACGAAGCAGCCGACGGGGGACGTGATCTTCGGCGTGGACACGACGATCGTTGCCGGCGTGGTGCTCTCGCGCGTCGACGGTCTCGTCGCGCTCGACGGGGCGGCGCGCGGCCGCGTCTCCCTCGAGGCACGCGAGACGACCGGGCAGAGCGGGCGCGCGTCCGGCGAGTACTTCGTGCGCGGCGACACGGTGGAGGCGCGGGTCGATTCGCTGAGCTTCGTCGCCGACACGGCCGCGGCGACGGCGCGCTGCCGGCTCGTCGCGCCGGCTCGGATCGTCGCCGCGGCGGGTGACCTCACGCTCTCCCCGACGCGGCTCGAGGACGGAAAGGGAGGCGTCGTCGCGCTCGCGCTGACGCTTCCCGCGCAGGCGCCGATCGGCGGCTCGCTCGTCGTCGAGAAGGCGGCGATCAGCGACTTCGCGCGGATGGCGCAGCTCCCCGTGCCGTTAGGCGGCCTCGCCTCGCTGCGCGCGTCTTTCGCCGGCACGCGCGAGTCGCCGATCATCGAATGGACCTCGCTGCTGCAGCAGCCGCAGACGGCGGGGGTCCGCCTCGACCGCATCGAGGGGGACGGGCGCTACGCCGACCGCGTCTTCACCGGCACGGCGCGCTTCTACCGCGACCGCGCGGCGACGATGGTCGCGAACGTCGCGCTGCCGCTCGACCTCGCCTTCGCGCCGCGCGCGAAGCGGCTCCTCCCCGATCCGCTTCACGGAAGCGTGCGCGCCGACAGCGCCGATCTCGCGGTGCTCGAGACGCTCGCCCCCGGGCTCGACATCACCGCCGGCCGCTTCACCGTCGCCGCCGACCTCGGCGGCACCTGGGCGCGGCCGACGCTCGACGGCCGGATCAGCGTGAGCGGTGGCGCGGCAACGATCGGAACGTTGGGCGTCCGCGTGCGCGGGGTCGCGGCGGACATCGTCATGCGCGGCGACTCGATCGCGGTGCAGCGCTTCGTCGCCCAGAGCGACGACCCGGGCGAGCGCGGGACCATCTCGGCGCAGGGCTACCTCGATCTCGACTACCTCCACCACAGGCCGGGCGTGCCGAGCAACCAGAGCTTCGTGTTCGACGTCGTGGCGCGCGGATTCCACGCGCTGAACCAGCGCCGGCTCGGCGACCTGCGGATCTCGTCGCCCGGGCTGCACCTCGCCGGCACGATGCGCAGCTCCGCGCTCACCGGCACCGTCGTCGTCGACAAGGGCGTGGTCTACATCCCCGAGCTGACGAAGAAGCGCGTCGTCGACCTGAGCGACACGACCCTCACCGACCTCACGGGGCTCGGCCGCACCCGGCCGCTCGTCCCCGATGCGCCGCCGTCGCTCGTCGCCGGCCTCGCACTGGAGAACGTGCGACTCGTCATCGGGCCCGACGTCTGGCTGCGCTCCGCGGAAGCGGCGATCCAGCTCGGCGGCGAGGTGAACGTGACGAAGGGACGCGACCCGCGCGCCGGGTCGATCGGCGATCTCGCGCCGGAGCAGCTCGCGCTGCAGGGGACGCTCACCGCCGACCGCGGCCAGTACCGGCTCGAGCTCAGCCCGGCCATCTCGCGCACCTTCGACGTCACCCGCGGGCGACTGACCTTCTCCGGCGATCCCGACCTCAACCCGGCGCTCGACATCAACGCCGTGCACACGGTGCGCACGGAGAACGGCCAGGACATCCGCGTCCGCGTCGCGATCCGCGGGACGCTGCTCAACCCCGAGCTCGTGCTGAGCAGCGACGAGGGGCTGCAGATCTCGCAGACGGATCTCGTGAGCTACCTCGCCTTCGGGAAGCCGAGCTTCGAGGTGACGGGGAGCAGCGGCGTCGGCTACAACCAGCTCGGACTCGGGCTGCTCTCGCTCTCCGCCGGCGGGTTCGTGGCGAGCCAGGTGCAGAAGAGCCGCTTCGGCTCGGCGATCGACGTCTTCAGCGTGCAGGCCGGGGCGGACGCGACGTCGCCACTCGGCACCACGCAGCCGGGCAACCCGCTGCTCAACCGCATCGCCAACTCGCGCGTCACGTTAGGCAAGCAGATCAACGAGCGGACCTACATCGGGCACGACGCCGGGCTCTGCGAGCTCACGCCTGGCGCGGCGCGACAGACGACGAGCCAGAGCGCGCTGACCACGTTCTACGACCGGCTCGGGCTGACGGTGAACCACCGGCTGGCGCACGGCTTCTCCGTCTCCGGCGGCGTCGAGCCGAGCGCCAGCGCGAAGCAGTGCACGGACCTCACCGGCGCCGCCGCGCAGATCACCACGGCGCCGCGCCGGCAGATCGGACTCGACCTCACGCGCAGCTGGACCTTCTGATGAAGCGCGTGCTCCTGGTGGCGAACCCGGCGTCGCGGCGCGGCGGCGGGATGCGCAAGGCCGCGCTGCGCGCCTTCCGCGAGGCTGGGGTGATCTGCGACGCGGTGCTCACCTCGCACCCCGGCCACGGCGCCGAGCTCTCGGCCGAGCTCTCGCCGAAGTACGACGCCGTGTTCACCCTCGGCGGCGACGGGACGGCGATGGAGGTGGTGGGCGCCCTGGCGAACACCGGCCGGCCGATCGGGATCCTTCCAGGCGGGACGGGGAACCTCCTCGCCCGAGCGTTAGGCACGCCGCGGCTCGTCCGCCGCGCGGTGCACGCGCTGCTCGACGGGGAGACCCGGATCGTCGACCTCGGGATGCTCCACGACGGACGGCGCTTCGCCTTCGCCGCCGGCGTCGGGATCGACGCGCAGATGATCGAGGGCGCGTCGCCGTGGCTGAAGAAGCGCATCGGGGTCGCCGCGTACGTGCTCGCCGCGGCGAGGGCGATCTTCCGCCGGCGCGACATGCGCGTCCGGGCGACGGTGGACGGCGAGGTGATCGAGCGCACAGCCGCGTCGGTGATGCTGACCAATTTCGGCGCGGTGCTGGACGACCGGCTCTCCCTGGGCCCCGGAATCCGTCAGGATGACGGAAAGCTCGATCTCTGCATCTTCAGCCCGGCGACCGTGGGCGACGCGCTGCGGATCGTCTGGCGGCTGGCGCGGAAGGACTTCCGCAGCGACCCGTGCATGCTGTACCGGAAGGGCACGGTCTTCCGAGTGGAAACCGACCCGCCGTGCACCGACCAGGCGGACGGGGAGATCCTCGGCCCGACCCCCTTCGACGCGCGTGTCGAGCCGCGCGCGGCGACGCTCCTCGTGGCGAAAAGGTAATCCGCCGGCCTGTCAACAATTTTGACGTGCCCGCCTCCTCGGGCGTCTTGAAGATGGCATGTCAGACTCTTCGTCCTCCGGCTCCGGCGGCTCCGCGGCGTCCGTTCCCGCGCGTCCCACCGTTCCCCTCGTCGCCCCCGTCGGGCCCGACGGAACGGCGGCGTCCGCGCGCGGTGAGCCCGCGGAGGCGATGCGCGAGGTCGCGCGCGATCGCGACCATCTCTTCCTGCTGCACGAAGCGCTCGTCGACGCCGAGCGCGAGAGCTCGCTCGAGGCGCGCCTCGAGGTCGTCGTCAACGCGATCCGGAAGATCGGCTTCGGCCGCGTTCTGCTCTCGCTCCGCGACGCGGAGCTGAATCAGACGAAGCTCGTCAGCGCGGGACTCGCGCCGGAAGACGTGCGCGAGCTGCGCGATCGTCCCGCCTCCGGCATCGTCTGGAAGCGGCGCCTCAACTCGCTCGAGCGGTTCCGCGTCTCGCAGTCCTTCTACCTCGACGCCTCCGACGAGTGGATCGCGCGCGAGTTCCACGGCGGTCTCCCGAGCCGGCTCGCGCCGAGCGACGACGTGCAGTGGAACCCGCGCGACGCGCTGCTCGTGCCGCTGAAGGGGAACGACGGGCGCATCATCGCGACGCTGGTGCTCGACGACCCGGCCGACCGCCACCGCCCGACGCTCGCCCGCGTGCGTACGGTGGAGCTGTTCGGCCAGCAGGTCGCGTACATGATCGAGCAGGCGGTGCTGATCGAGATCGCGCGCCGCCGCGCCGACCGTCTCGCGCGCCTGCACGAGGTCGGCGTCATGCTCGCGCGCTCGCTCGACGAGGACGACATCGTCGCCGAGCTCGCGCGCCAGATCGGGCGCGTGATGCCCTGCGACGGCATCGTGATCGCCTCGCCCGACGTCGAGGAGAACTTCGTCACGACGCTCTTCCGCTCGGTGCGCGGCGTGCGCCGCCCGCGCGCGCCGCAGCCGCTG
>JABFXM010000061.1 GCA_013361745.1 Gemmatimonadaceae bacterium
GAGGTAGCGCGCGACGTAGCCGCTGTCGCCGGTGAGGAGAAAGCTGCGGACGTTCGACTTCGCCTCGCGCAGCTCGATGTCGAGGGTGCGAAGCGCGCTGCGGACCTCGAAGGTGTGCGCCACGAGCGCGCGGTCGCGCTCGAGCCTTCGCACGGCGAGCAGCGCTCCCAGCGCCGTGATGGCCAGGAGCACGAGGCCACCGGAGAACGCCAGGCTGATCTTGCGATCAGTTGTTGTCGGCATGCGGCGTGGGGAGCGCGAGGTCGATCGCAGTATGCGGGAGCGCCCGCGGCCACGCAACGGCCCCGCGGGTGACGCTAGCGCGTCGCGGAATCGCCTCCCGCGTACGCGCGGCGAATCGCGACCGCGCGCCGCAGCTCGTCGGCGCTCTGCAGCACTTTCGAGCGCAGATCGGCAGGCAGTTCAGGGTGCTCGGCGAGAGAGCGATCGACGATCGCCGACGCGTCCGGCGACGTCTGTCCGCTCATGAACGCGCCGAGCCATGAGCCGAGGTAAAAGATCCGGCGATTCTTCTGGATCCAGGCGAGGGAATCGAGCGCCGGGCGCAGATAGCGCAGCGTCATCGCCTCCTGCCCGGGTGCGTTGAACGCGTCGAGACTCGCGGTCGCCCAGTCCTCGTTGAGCGTCGAGTCGGCGAAGTACCGGCGGAAATATTCGGCCTTGCTCGCGGGGTCGGGACGTGCAGCGCCGGCGACGAAGGCGCGACGCTTTCCCTCGGTGGTCGAGTCGCGCTTCGATTCCGCGGCGAGGCGCGCCTCCGCGTCGGACGCGCCGCGCGCGACGAGCATCGTGACGATCGCCCAACGTGTCGGCGCGCGCAGCGGCAGTCCGGAGATCGTGGCGCTGTCGAGCAGCGCATCGAGCGTGGAGAGCGCGCGCGGGCCGGCGGCGACGGCGATGAAAGCGTCGAGATGCGACTTGCGGATGCCGTAGCTTCGCGCCGTATCCGACGCGGTGGCGAGGAGCGAGCTCTCGAGCGCGGGGAGGATGGAGTCGCGCTGACGGTCGCTGAGGTAGTGATTGGCTGCCCGCACCACGCGGCCGAGGACGCCGCTGGCGATCTGCTCGTCGCGCTCGCGCGGGAGCTCCTGCCGCGCGAGCGCGACGTACGCCGTCGGCGCGAGCCGCGCTTCGCGTACCAGATCCCAGAGCGATCCCCAGAGCATCGCGCGGAGAAAGGCGTCGTCGACGCTCCCGATCCGGTTCGTCACCCACGCGACGCTCGACGGATCGAGGAGCGTGACGGCGTACGCGTTGTCTCCGGCGTTCGGGAAGAGCAGCGCCGGCTCGGCGGCGCCGATCGGGAGCGCGACGCGAGTGCTCCGTGCCCGCAGCTCCAGTGGCAGGCGCGCCGACGGTGCGCTCGCGCCGCTTCCCCAGACGAGCAGCTCGGTGCGAATCGGCCAGGGACGATCGCCGGAGAGCGGTCGCGCCGCGTGCTGCGCCACCTCGACGCGTGTGACGCGGCGGGCAGACGCGCCGCTCGCCACCGCGGCGGGGCGCGCCTCGAGCACGGGGACGCCGCGTCGCAGGATGTATTCGCGCCCCCACGGCTGCAGGTCGCGGTGCGCCGCGCGGCCGACCGCGCCGAGCAGGTCGCGCCAGGTCGCGTTCCCGTACGCGTGCCCGGCGAGATACGCGCGAAGTCCGTCGCGGAAGGCGCTGTCCCCGACGAGGTAGTTGAGCTGCTTGAGGACGCCCGGTGCCTTGTTGTAGACGATCGCGCCGTAGTTGCTCTTCGCCTGATCGAGGTTGCCTAACGCCTGCCAGACCGGCGTCGTCCCCTCGGTGACGTCGACGCCGTAGGCGACGGGCTTGTTGCGGAGATAGAACGTCTTCCATGCCTGCGACGATGGGTCGAGCGCCGCCTGCATCTTCGCCGCCATGTAGGTCGCGAACGCCTCTTTCAGCCACAGGTCGTCGAACCACTTCATCGTCACGTAGTCGCCGAACCACTGGTGGGCGACCTCGTGGTAGATCGTCGCCGTCCGGCCGAGCCGCTGCACGAGCGTCGGCCGCTCGCGGTAGACGAAGCTCTCCTCGTTGTAGAACACCGCTCCGGGATGCTCCATCCCGCCGAAGGGAAAGGCCGGCGCGAGGACGAACGCGAACTTCGCGAAGGGGAACGGACGCGCGAAGTAGCCCTCCAGCCAGCCTAACGCGCGGCCATTGGCGTCGATCAGCGAGTCGGCCTCGACCTCGGCGAAGCGCGAGGCGCGGGCGTACATCGTGATCGAGCGCCCGTCGACCGTCTTCGTCGCCGTCTTCCACGGACCGGCAGCGAAGGCGACGAGATAGGTGCTGAGCAGGTCCGAGCGCTCGAAGCGGAAGGTCGTCGCCGAGTCGGCGACGGTCGAGTCGGCGATCGCGCCGTTCGACACCGCGGTCCACGCGCGGGGAACGCGCAGCGTCAGCGCGACGCGTGCCTTGAGATCGGGCTGGTCGAAGCAGGGAAAGAGCGCGTTCGCGTCGGCGGGGACGAGCAGGGTGTAGAGGTAGTCGGCGCCGTCGGTCGCGTCGTGAAAGCGGATGATGCTCGCGCCCGCGGGAGCGATCGCGCTCGCGAAGTCGAAGTCGAGCGAGTTCTCCCCCCGCCGCAGCGCGCGCGCCGGGATGCGGATGTGCGCCCCGTTCGCGACGATGCCCGTCACGACTTCGCCGTTCACCTTCGTCGCCGCGAGCGCGAGCCCGCGCCAGTCGAGGATCGCGTCGCCGCCGCCGCGCCGGACGAAATGGATGGTGACGTGGCCGCGCGCCGTGTCGTGGGCGGTCACGTCGAGCGAGAGGTCGTAGCGGACGTCGGCGACGCGGGCCGCACGGTAAACGGCGAGCTGGCGGGAGACGCCGGGGCCGGTGAGGGAGTCGGCGGGGGAAGCGGCCTGGAGAAGCGCGGCGGCGAGCGGGAGGGCGAATGCGAGCATGGCGCAAAGGTTAGCGCACGTGCGAGCGGGCGGCGAGCCGTCGTGACGCCGGCCGCGCGGCCCGGGAGCGGCGCGGGACGCTGGCGAGGCGCCGAGCCTCTCTGCAGACTGAGCGCATGCCAGCCCCGAAATCCATCCTCCCCGCGCCCGACCTCGACGCCGCGCACGACCCGGGCTTCGCCGCCGCGGGCGAGCGCGCGATGCAGGCGCTCGAGCAGATCCCGCCCGGCGCGTTAGGCACGCCGCTGAGCGTCGCCGGCCGCGAGGTGCGCGTCGGCACCGCCTCGTGGACCGACCCCACCATCGTGAAGGGCGGTGTCTTCTATCCGCGCGGCACGAGCAGCGCCGAGGACCGGCTCCGCTACTACGCGAGCCAGTTCCCCGTCGTCGAGGTCGACTCGAGCTACTACTCGCTTCCGGAGAAGGCGACCGCGTCGCTGTGGGCCGAGCGTACGCCGCCGGGATTCGTCTTC
>JABFXM010000228.1 GCA_013361745.1 Gemmatimonadaceae bacterium
CCATGAAGCACCACACCGACTACCTCACCTTCGATACCCGCGCGCGCCAGGAGATCATCGACATCACCGACGACGTCGAGCGCTGTCGCGCCGCCGCCGGGATCACCGAGGGAATGGTGCTCGTCTCGGCGATGCACATCTCCGCCTCGGTGTTCGTGAACGATCACGAACCGAATCTCTGGGGCGACATCCTGAAGTGGCTCGAGGAGCGCATCGCGCCATGGGCCCCGGAGCGATACCGCCACAACTCCGGCACGGGCGAGGACAACGCCGCCGCGCATCTCCGCTCCATCACCATCGGCCACGAGGTCATCGTCCCCGTGACGAACGGCGAGCTCGATCTCGGCCCCTGGCAGCGCATCTTCTACGGCGAATGGGACGGCCAGCGCCCGAAGCGCGTGATCATCAAGGCACTCGGCGAGTAGAGTGGCAGGAGGCTGGAGGCTGGAGGCTGGAAGCAGAAGGCCGCCGTCGCCTCCAGCCTCCAGCTTCCTGCTTCCAGCCCGCTAACGGCCAACGGCGAAACACCTTACGGCTCGCATAAACCCAACGGCCCAGCTAGATTCCACGGCTTGACTGACTTACCCGACCGGAGGTCGATGCCGAACGTCTGGACCCTGAACCATGTATTCGCGACGCGTGCCGATGCGCACCCGGAACGGATCATGTTGGTGTCGGGCGGACGGACATGGACCTACGGGCAGGTGCAGGCGCGGGCGACGGCGCTCGCCGCCGCGCTCGCCGAGCTCGGGATCGGTATGGGTGATCGCATCGCGATCAACCTGCCGAACTGGCCCGAATGGATCATCACGCTGCTCGCCGCCTCACGGCTCGGCGCGACGATCGTTCCGGTGAATCCCCAGCTCAACTACCACGAGCTGAAGTACCAGCTCCGCCACGCCGAGGTCTCGGTCGCGGTCACGGCGGAGCGCTTTCGCGAGACGGACTACCTCCAGCTGTTCGAGGACCTGATCGCGGAGCTTCCCGACCTGCAGTACGTCGTCACCGTCGGCGAAGAGGAGCTCTGGTACGACGATCGCATCTTCCAGTTCGAGGACCTCGTCTCCAGTGGCGAAGGCCGACCGGTGCCCGTCGCGCTCGACCTGCGCGACGACACCACCCTGACGATGATCTACACGTCAGGCACCATGGGAAAGCCGAAGGGCGTCTGCCTCTCGCATCGCAGTCTCGTCGAGACCGCGGTGCGGAGCTTCGAGGCGATCGAGATCGAGCCCGCGGATCGCGTGCTCGTCGCGGTTCCGCTCTTCGCGGTCTTCGGCTTCGGTGTCGCGGTGGGTACTCTCGCCGCGGGCGCCACGATCGTGTTGCAGGAGACCTTCAGCGCGGCGGAAGCGGTCGAGCTCATCGCGCGCGAGAAGATCTCCCTGCTCCCCGGCGTCCCGACGATGTACCAGCTCCTGATGCGCGAACCGACGTTCGATCCATCCCGTTTCCGTCACCTGCGTTCCGGCGTCATCGCCGGCAACTCGGCGTCGCCGGACATGGTGCGGCGCGTCCGCAAATGGTGCGACGTCCAGATCGCGTACGGCCTCACCGAGACGGGGCCGACGGTCGCCATCACCCGCTTCACCGATCCCGAGGAGAAGCGCGCCTCCACGGTCGGACGTCCGATCCCGGGCGTCGAGGTTCGTGCGGTCGATTTCCGCACCGGCGCGCTGCACGGCCCCGAAGCAGTCGGCGAGATCGCCGTTCGGGGGTTCAACGTCATGCAGGGCTATGCCCGCATGCCCGGCGAGACCGCCCGGTCGTTCACGCCGGAAGGGTTCTTCCTCACTGGTGATCTCGGGATCATCGACGAGGAGGGCTACCTGCGCGTCGTGGGCAGGAGCAAGGAGACCATCATTCGCGGCGGATACCAGATCTATCCGCGCGAGGTCGAGGATCAGCTCCGCGCCCACCCCGGCGTCGACGACGTCAGCGTGATCGGCATCCCGCACGAAGTGCTCGGGGAGCTGGTCTGCGCCTGCATCGTCCCCGTCGAGGGCGCCGTCATCACGGGACGCGAGCTCAAGGAGTTCGCCCGCGACACGATGGCCGACTACAAGGTCCCCGACCTGGTTCGCTTCTTCGACGCCTTCCCGATGACCGGGACCGGGAAGGTCAAACGCCGTGAGCTCGAGCGCATGGTTGCCCTCGACGCCTCGGCCCTCCGACTAGAGACATCGACATGAATTCGCGTCACCCGTCGTCCCGGGCCTCCTCGCCCAAGCGAGGACCCGTCGCCCCGATGCATCGCGGCCCGCAGGCCCACGCGACGCCCAGCTCTTCCCCCGCCATCGCCTTCCAGGGATTCCCCGGCGGCTTCGCCGCTCCCTTCCACGCGCCTAACGCGGCGCTCCTCATCGACTTCGACAACGTCACGATGGGGATCCGCTCCGACCTCGGCAACGAGCTGCGGACGCTCCTCGGCTCCGACATCATCAAGGGCAAGGTCGCCGTCCAGCGCGCCTACGCCGACTGGCGCCGGTACCCGCAGTACATCGTGCCCCTCGCCGAGTCCTCGATCGACATGATCATGGCGCCGGCCTACGGGTCCTCGAAGAAGAACGCCACCGACATCCGGCTCGCCGTCGACGCGATGGAGCTCGTCTTCACCCGGCCCGAGATCGGGACGTACATCCTCCTCTCGGGCGACAGCGACTTCGCGTCCCTCGTCACGAAGCTCAAGGAGTACGGCAAGTACGTCATCGGCGTCGGCATCCGCGAGTCGTCGAGCGATCTGCTCGTCATGAACTGCGACGAGTACTACAGCTACAACGCCCTCGCCGGCCTCGTGAAGAGCAGCGAGGAGGAAGCCGTCGCGAAGGATCCGTGGGAGCTCGTCACCGAGGCGATCCAGCGCATGCAGCGCAACGGCGACGTCATGCGCTCCGATCGCCTCAAGCAGGTCATGCAGGAGATCGACGCCAACTTCGACGAGAGCGAGCTCGGTTTCTCGAAGTTCTCGAAGTTCACGATGGAGGCCGCGCAGAAGGGTCTCCTCACCGTCACGCGCCTCGAGAACGGCCAGCTCGAGGTCGGACTTCCCGAGGGCCGTCCCGCCGCCACCCGCCCCGCGCCCACCCGTGCCGAGCGCTCCGAGCGCCCGCAGGCGGAGCGCACCGAGGGCGAGGGCGAGGAGGAGCGCGGCCGCGGACGTCGCGGACGTCGCGGACGCGGGGGACGTGGACGCGAGGGCCGCGAGGAGCGCCCGAGCACCGAGGTCGCCGCGCAGGTCGATCGCGAGGCCGAAGCGCTCACGCCCGTGGACGCGGAAGCGCCCGAGGGACGCGAGCAGCCGCACGAGGAGCAGGTGCAGCGCGTCGTCGTCTCCGATGCCGTCGGCCAGAGCGGGGAGCGCCTGACGCGTGACGAAGCCTTCGATCTGGTGCGCCGCGCCGTCGAGT
>JABFXM010000101.1 GCA_013361745.1 Gemmatimonadaceae bacterium
GCGCTCTTCGCGGCGTGGCAGGAGCGGCGCGAGGGACAATGCATCCTGCGCGGCAGCTACCTCGTCGCGAGCTGGCGTCAACTGGAAAGCGCGGCGTGAGCGGGAAGGCGACGGGGGCCTAGCGCACTGTCGCCGTGCCCCCCGTCGTCCTCGGCACCAGATCCAGCTCGACCCGCATGCCTAACGCCCTGGCCGCGCGCTCGAGGGTCTCCATGGTGAGGTTGGCGTCGGGTGACTCCAGTTTCGCGTAAGCCTGCTGGCTGATCCCCATCTTCTTCGCGAGCGCGCCCTGCGTCAGGCCCGCGTCTTCGCGCGCCCAGC
Organism: Gemmatimonadaceae bacterium; assembly: GCA_013361745.1. Taxonomy (GTDB): domain Bacteria; phylum Gemmatimonadota; class Gemmatimonadetes; order Gemmatimonadales; family Gemmatimonadaceae; genus JABFXC01. The sequence goes on from JABFXM010000101.1 coordinate 322, forward strand.
GCAGCGCGAGGCGGACGCCGAGGATCGGGTCGATAGCGACCCAGTCGAGCGCGGCCCCTTTCGGCGGCTTGACGCGGGTCGAGGGACGCGGTGGTGTCGTGCGATCCTCGAGCTGCGCCTCGAGCCAGCCCTCGATCGCCTCGCGGGCGCGCTCACGGACCTGCTTGCCGCGCGTGAAAGTCTGACAGCCGGGCGCGTCGGGGAACTCGACGAGCGTCGCGTTTCCCTCGTGGCTGACGAAGGCGGGGTATCGCATAGCTGATTCTCCTTCGGGCGGTCGCGCCATCGATGCGTTTCAGTCAGGCGGAGGGACGCAGCCGCACTCCGGAGTGTTTTTCGATGCTCCGCAGCGTGCCGATCGGCAGATCCTTCTCCGGATGTGGCACCGTGACGGTCCCTTTCCTGGTCGGGTGCTGGAAATGGTGGTGCGAGCCCTTGCATCGGACTTCGAACCAGCCCGCCGCTTCCAATGCCTGGATGACCTCGCGGGAATCCATGGGTCGCCCGCCCTGCCTCGTCGCAGGAATACGGGGCCGCCATACGATACAACTTTTACGTTGTATGCGCAACGGCCGGTTAGCCCGCAAGATGACGGCAGCAGGGTGGGGCCGAATCAGCGAAACCACGCGGCCGCAGCCCGTCGGTTCGCAAGCTCGCATGCGCCGCGTCGCCGTTACGCCGCGCGACAGCGCGCGAGCACCGCCGCGACCTCGGCCGGCACCGGGAGATGCTTCCACCAGCGTTCCATCCGCTCGAGCCTTGCGGCGATGTCGCGCGCCACCGAGCGTCGGCCCTTTTCCGAGAGCGCTTTTACGCCGACGAGAAATCGCTCGCCGTCGGCGATGGCGAGGGGCGCGAGGATGTTCGCCGTGCACTGCGAGCAGAGCAGCTCTTCCTTCCATGGAGTCGAGCGGGTATCGGTCGCGCGCCAGGTCGCGCTCCGCTGGCCGCACATCTCGCACGTCGAGTCGAGATCGGGCGTCAGCGCGAAGACGTTCGGGAAGTCCCAGCTCTCGGCGGGCCGGACGTCGATGACGCGTCCCTCTTTCTCCGGCGTCCAGTCACTCGCGTCGAAGTGACATTCCATCACGTACACGGCACCGGCCGCGACCGCCGCCCTCGCGACATCGGGATTTGCGGCGAGGTAGCCACTCGGCGGGCCGGCATTGGTCCCCATCGGGCCGACCTCGTAGTCGCGCTGATAGCGCTCGACCTCGGCGGCCGACACGACGAGCGACTCGCGCCAGCCGGCGCAGAATATCCTGAGCGCGGGATAACGATCGCCCCACTCCTGTTGCAGGTGACTGAAGTAGGCTTCGCCCTCCGTCTCCCCTCCCGCCATCTGCGCGTGCGTCGCGAGCGCGTCGGCGTCGACGATCTGTCGGCAGCGGACCTTCATCACGCCGTCAGGCGCGGTCGCAACGCAGCGGAGCGGCTTCGGCATCCGCGCGAGACGATCCGCCGCCTGTTCCCGCGAGATGGGCGTGGGATCGGGGTCGACCACGTACTGATGCTCGTCGATCGTATGCTTCTCCGCGAGCGCGCCGCGCATCACGAGCAGCGCAAGCTCCGCGGCATGTCCGTCTTCGGGTGAGACGATGCCCCCGATCGTGGGCACGGCCGGTGGCGGCGCGAACGCAGCGTACCTCGCGATGAACTCCTCGACGTACCCCGGCCACGGGCGCGGCTTGCTTCCCCACGACTCCTCGAGAAACTCCGCCATGTGCCCGAGCTGCTCGGGGGTCGCGGTCCGCTCGAGCTCCGCGATGTGCCTGGCGTGCTGCTCGTGCATCTCCGAGGGGGACAGCGGCTTCGGCGCGAACTCGCGAAACAGGCACTCGGGGCAGAGTCGCCGCGCGGGTTTCCCGGGTGGCTCGACCGCGAACATCGCCGGTCGTCCCTCGCACTCCGTGCAGAGCCCGTTGTCCTGCCTGAAATCGAGCGGCCTGATCCCCGCATCGGGAGGGAGCGAGAAGCCGCCGGAACTTTCGGGAAAGTCTTCCATATCGATCCAGCGCCGAGAGTGGGCTCGATATTGGCAACGCGCCTCGTGCGCATCAAGGACGCGCCGGCAGGCGTAAGGATCGCGCACGCTGAAACGCACCGGTGGCCGGGCGTCTCTCGACACCCGGCCACCGCGCTGGCGCTCACCGCCACACAAAGGATATACCCTCCCCCGTGGCTTGCGGCAAGGTCCCGCCCCGGCCTTAGCATCGCGGGCCGAAATCGGAGAGGAGGGATCAGATGGGAGATGCAGGCCATCAGGTGGTGATCGCCGGCGGCGGTCCGACGGGACTGATGCTCGCCGGCGAGCTCGCGTTAGGCGGCGTCGACGTCGTCATCGTCGAGCGGCGCACCGGCCAGGAGCTCGTCGGCCAGCGCGCCGGCGGGCTGCACGCGCGGACGCTCGAGGTGCTCGACCAGCGCGGGATCGTCGACCGCTTCCTCGCCGAGGGACAGAAGGGTCAGTTCGCCGGCTTCGCCTGGCTGCGGCTCGACATCAGCGACCTTCCGACGCGGTACCCCTACGTGCTCGCGCTCCCGCAGGCCAGGATCGAGCGCATCCTCGCCGAGTGGGCGGCCGAGCTGAAGGTGCCGACGCTGCGCGGACGCGAGGTGACCGGCTTCACGCAGGACGAGAGTGGCGTCGACGTCGCGCTCTCCGACGGCACCACGCTGCGCTCCGAGTATCTCGTCGGCTGCGACGGCGGGCGCAGCGTCGTGCGCAAGTCGGCGGGGATCGACTTCCCCGGCTGGGACGCGACGATGAGCCACATTCTCGCCGAGGCCGAGCTGGCGGAGGAGCCGCCGTGGGGACTGTGGCGCGACGAGAAAGGGATCCGTTCCTTCGCGAAGATGGAGGACGGCAAGCGCGTCAGGCTCATGGTCACCGAGCGCGAGCCGGGCAGCAGGGGCGAGCCATCGTTAGGCGATCTGCGCGAGGCGCTCGTCGCCGCGTGGGGTACCGACTACGGCGTCCGCGATGCGACGTCGATCTCGCGCTTCACCGACATGGCGCGTCAGGCGGCGCAGTACCGCAGTGGGCGCGTGCTCCTCGCCGGCGTCGCGGCGCACGTGCACTA
>JABFXM010000330.1 GCA_013361745.1 Gemmatimonadaceae bacterium
CGCGAGACGGGGCGGCGCTCAGGCGGCAGGCTGGATCGTCGCCAGCGTCGTGTTGGCCACGGTGCCGAATACCAGATGGCCCGCAAGTCCGCGCGCGTGCGTCTGCCAGGGGAACGCCGTGGGGCCGGGCGTGAGGCCGAGTGCCGGGGTCACTGTCTCGTCCATGAGCAGCCAGAACGCGGCGCCGAAGAGCAGGCCGCCCGCGGCGGACGCGATCTCGCTCCGCGGGCGCAGGGCGCCGAAGAGTGCCCCCGCGCCGATGCCGAGCGCCCAGTGGATCGCCTGACCGGCCTTCTTCCTCTGCTCGTCGGACAGCTCGAGGCCGGCGAGCGACGCGGCCTTCTCGGCGGCGACGCCATAGGCCGTCTTGCCGTGCCGCGCCTGGTCTTCCTCCTGGCGTGCCGACTGATTCTCGCCTTCGTAGAGCGCGGTGGTCGCCTTGCCCATGATCCAGGTGGCGATGGCGCCGGCGATCGCGCCGTCAATGATGTCCGCCGCGAGCGACTGCTTCGACATCATCTGCATTCCTCCCAAGTTGCGTAGAAACGTCAGGAACTCTCAGGGCAACGCCAAGCCGGTGAGAGTCACCCTCCGTCGTGAGCAGCACGAGCGCGGGTCGCATGCGCCGTGTCGTGATCATCATCGACGGCTTCGTGCTTCAGGCGTGGAGCGGCCGGCCGTCGACGGCGCCGTCCTGCGCATGGACTATGGGCGTGTACATCGCGCCTACGATCGCGCCGTAGACCGCGTGGAGCACGAAGAGCATCACGACGTACATCGCGCCCTTGTTCGCCATGAAGAAGCCCGGCGCGGGCATCTGACCGGATCGGATCATCGGGTGCATCGCGGGCACCATGCCCATGAACAATCCGGTGCCGATCGAGTGGATCAGTAAAAAGCCGACGCCGACGAGCCATCCCGCGCGATGCGTCACATGCTCGAATCCCCACGCATAGAGCAGCGCGATCAAGCCAGAGATGATCAGGTGCATCATGAACCCGACGATCCAGGCCACCGCGCCCGGCGGTTGAACGAACATCGTGCCGAGCATCATCGACAGGTTCACGTCCATCCCCATGAGCGTGCGGCCCATCCACATCATCGCGCTCATCGCGGCACCACCGATCATCCCGGCGACGAAGGCTCTTCCAGCATTCATGACGTTCGCTCCTCTGGCGCAGTGCCCGAGCGCGGCTCGAGCGTGGCTCCCCCCACTGCCGCTCCCACGGCACCGTGATCGGTGCGGTCGCCGCCCGATGGCAGTGACGCCCGGGGTGCATATCGCGCGCCAAACTGGTGATCGATACTTGCATCAGTAAGCGATTGGATTGCGAACTGGTGCAACTACCTTGCAGCTGTTGGCACGCGTCTGGCACCCTGCCGGCCACCAGCCGCCAACCCGAAGCGAAGAGAGGACACGATGGCGGACCGACGGAGCGAGATCGCCGAAGCCATGCGACAGCGGATCCTGAGTGGCCTGCACTTGGGCGCCTTGCGCCCGGGATCGCGGCTGCCGAGCACGCGCGAAATCGCGGAGGAATTCGACGTGGCGCCCCGCACGGTGATGTCCGCCTATCGGCTGCTCGAGGCTGAGGGGCTCATCGAGCTCCGTGAGCGCTCGGGCATCTATGTCGCCCCTGGCGGGAGCGGCGACACCGCGATGCTCACGCAGCTCGCGGGCTGGGTTGTGGAGGTCCTCCTCGACGGCCGGGCGCGGGAGATTCCGCCGATCGGATTCCCCGAACGCGTGCGCCGCTGTCTGGAGACCCTACGGCTCCGCGCAGTGTGCGTGGCGAACAATGCCGATCAGATGGAGCAGATCTGCTACGAGCTTCAGCACGACTACGGGTTCGAGACGGAGAGTCTCGAGACGCGGCAGCTGACTTCCGGCGACGCGGAGGTCCAGCGCGCGCTTCGCCAGGCCGATCTCCTGGTCGGCACGGCGCTCGACGCGACGCAGGTGCAGCACGCGGCGAGGCGGCTCGGCAAGCCGGCGATCACCGTTTCGCTGCGCCGCGAGATGATGGACGACCTCACTCGACAGCTCGCATTCGGCCCGCTCTACCTCATCGGCAGCGACCCGCGCTTCCGCGATGCGGTGCGGGCGGTGTTCGCGCCGACGGGTCACATCGACCACCTGTATGTGCCGATCGTCGGCGAGGACGACCTCTCGGCGGTTCCCGAAGATGCGCCCGCCTACATCATGGGCCGTGCACACCGCTTCCTGGGCGACAGCGCGCTGGCGCAGCGCGTCACGCCAATCCGCCGCGTCTTTTCGCGCGACATGGCGCGCGAGCTCCTCACCTTCATCGTCCGTTCGAACATCGCCGCGATGTCGGCGCGCGCGGCATGAGGGCGCGTCAACTACCTCCCGGAGGTGCGCGATAGCGCGTCCCACATGCCGCGAACTCATATTCGCCCTGAGCTCCTCTACGCCTGGCACGGTCAGGTGCAGCTCATCGTGAACACCCGCGGCGACTGCGGCACCGATCAGACGCTCTCGGGCTTCTATTTCCGCGAGGCGCGCCACCTCCGTACGCTGCGCCTGACGATCGACGGTCGGGCGCCGTGGCTGTCGGAGGCGTCCGCGATCGAGCCGACAAGCCTGCACTTCGACCACGTGCATCCCGAGATGCACTCGTTCGGCGGCGGCAGCGGGCAGTCGGGCGACGACGTGAAGACCGATGCGCACGGCATCCCCTACCGCGCGCTCGACGTGCGGGTACGCTACGAGCTGGGCGTCGCCGAGCTGCGCGTAGCGCTCGCGATCACCAACAGGTCGTAGCGCGAGGTGGCGCTCGACCTCGGCTGGACTCTCGACGCCGACTTCGCCGACATCCAGGAGGCGCAGGCAGCGAAGCGGCAACAGGAGGCGCCGGTCGCGCGCGACGCGGGCGGATGCCTGCTGCGCTTCCGCTACGAACACCCGGAACTGCCGTACGAGACCTGCGTCTCGACTGCGGGTGGTGGCGAGTGGCGGGCGACCTCCGAGGGAATCGCGACGCACCTCACGCTCAGCACCCAGCAGACCGCGACCGTCGCCATCGTGGTCACTCCGCACGACGCGGCCGACCCCGTCTCCGTCGAGGCGGCAGCGGAGCGTGAACACGTGTGGGCAGCGGGTCCGCTCGCCGAGAGTGCTCATTACTGCTGACTTTTGCAACTTCTGACGTTCCCGCGACGATCGCAAATCGATAGCTCTCCACTAGCTTGCACAGCCCGTAGCTGCGCCGCGAATCGATAGCTCTCGGCGCGTCGGCCTCGGCCGCATACGGCCTTGCCCGGAGCCACCGATTTATCCACAGCCACACGGCCCGCCAGTCGGGTTCTCCACATCCGACCGACGGGCCGCGCCGCGTGGGCGTTAGGCTTGGCGCTACCGAAGTCCCGCCTCCGCGAAGCTG
>JABFXM010000305.1 GCA_013361745.1 Gemmatimonadaceae bacterium
TCGGCCCTTCCGGATTCACACGGTCCGGGTGACCAGCCCCTAGAACAGCTCCGCCCAGCTTCGCTGCGGTGCGGGCGCAGGCAGCGCGGTGCGCTGCAGCGCCTGCGCGTTCGCGCAGCTCGAGTAGTGGATGTTCGAGTTACCGGTCAACGACGTCGTGCTCGTGCTGTCGAGGACGCTCGCCGCGAGCACCGCGCCGTTGATGTGATTACCCGTGCCCGTGAGCTTCACGGTGCCGCGCACGATCACCGGTCCGTAGTAGGTGAAGTTTCCCTGGATGCTGAGGTTGCCGTTGACGAGCAGGATGCCCTGGCCGGTGTTGCCGTTGATGGTGAGGTCACCGGGGGCGTAGACGATCGGGAAGTAGCCTTCGCACAGTCCGGCGGGGGACGCGCGATTCGGATCGCCCCAGTTCTTGTTGTCGGACGTGCGGCACGCGCCCGCCGCGGTCGACGGGCCGACGCCCGTCAACGTCCCGCTCACCTGCTTGTCGGCCATCGCGACCATGTCCGACCAGTGCAGGTTCCCGTAGTTGAAGTAGCTGTTCGTGTCGGAGGCGACCTTGGTGGTGTCGACCAGCGGCGAGCCGGCGATGCAGGTCATCGCCCGGCACGAGCCGCCGGCGGTGAGCTTGCTGTAGCTCGGCACGATGGCCCCCGCGACGGGTGTCCCGGTGCTGCAGCCGCTCCAGCCCGGGGGCACCGTGTCGTTCCCGCTGAGCGACGTCGAGCCACCGATGGCGATCGTGCCGCTGGTCATGATCGCGGCGCGGATCCGGATCGTCGGCATGTTCAACCGCAGGAGCATCCCGGCGCGTCGGCGTGCACCGGCGCGGACACCGCTCCCCGCGCGCCCCTCCGAGACGACGAGGAAGGAGAGAGCGTTCAGCTTCGTTATGCGCACCGTGTCGATCCCCCCGTCGCCGGGGGTGTAGGTACGCACCCAGGTGGTGCCGCTCTTGAAGGCGTTCCAGCTCTTGTCCCAGCCCTGATAGACGGCGGCGTGGCCATAGTCCGCCGACGACATGGCGCGCGTCTGGAGGAGCGAGTTGTTCCCCAGACGATACTCCTGGATGTTAGCGAAGTAGGCGGCGAGGATCAGGAGCGTGATGACGAAGATCGCCATGAGCACGACTCCCAGCGCCATCCCCTTTCGATTGCGAGTGTTCATGGGTTGTTCTCCGGTCACTTGCGGTTGCGCAGCGCGGTGCTGAAAACGAGCGAATCGACGTAGACTGCGCGGGCAGCCTCGTTGAGGCTCACGGCGCTCGTCTGCCCGCGCACGTTCACGTCGATGCGGGCGACGTTGGCCGGGATCGTCGTCACGGCGCCCGTCGAGTCGTAGTACACGAACTGGATCCCGCTGCCGGTGGCGGCGTAGGGCTTGAACGGTCCGCTCACCGGGGCGACCGTCCCGCACACTCCGCCGGGACAGTCGTAGAATCCGAGGTAGTACTCCCCGGTGCTCGTCTTGTAGAAGCTGTAGTGCGCGCGCCGGAAGAAGCGGATCATCGATCCGGCCGGCGTCGTCGAGGGCGGGGTGCTCGAGAGCGCGAGGGTGTACCCCGCCGCCGCTTCCGCCGACGTCGTGGTGAAGCCGGTCGTCGTCGGACAGGAGCCGACCGCCACCGCCGCGGTCAGCTTGTACGGCTTCCAGCTGTCGTCGGTGATCGTGTTGGTGGGGCCCTCGTCGTAGATGAGGACCGAGTCGCCCAGCTGGGGGGTGCTGAGCCAGCTCGTGAGCGCCGCGCGCGACGCGAGCGTCGTCGGCGGGATGGTCACGGTGCCAATGCCGACCTTGCAGATGATCGCGCTGCCGGCCGGATAGCGGAAATCGATCGACGAGTCGGACATCGCATAGATGTCCCCGCCCCCGCTCGAGAGCCCGCGCAGGTCGGACGGAAGGAGCGTGGCGAGCTCGCGCGAGCTGGCATGCAGCGTCGTGATCTCGGCGGCGCGCGCATAGAAGCGCTGCTGCCGCATCAGGACGCGCATGATGACGGCGCCGACGAGCCCGAAGATCGTGAGGGCGACGAGGAGCTCGGCGAGCGTGACGCCGCGACGGATGCGATCGAGACGCGCTGCGCTCAGCATGTGATCATCGTCTTGTAGACGCGCGTGCGGGTCGTGCCGCGCGCGGTCGGGAACGTGACCGTCTCGGTGATGCTGTCGCCGCGCGTGGCGACGACCACGGTCCAGCTGCTGGTGACCCCGCGGACGGTCTCCGATCCGCTGGCCAGCGCGGCACAGGAGCGCGCGCGGAGCTTCTCGATTCGCGACTGCGCGACCGTCGCGGCGATGGTCTGGCGCGATGCGCTGCCCATCAGCCGCGCGACGGTCGCGGTGGTCGCCGCGAGACCGAGCACGCCGACCGCGAAGACCATCATCGCGACGAGCAGCTCGACGATCGTGAAGCCGCGGCGCAGCGCCTTCGAAGCTGGTCCGGTAGCAGCACGCATCTTCATGACGGGCATCCTCCGCGAGCGACCTTGCCGACGCGCAGCACGCAGACCGAGTCCGCGGCGGTCGAGTTGGTGAACTTGATCGTTTCCGTGCCGGTGAGCCCGATGGCGACGCCACGCGCATCGAACCGGATGGTGTCCTTCGGCAGGATGCCCGTGATGGCGACGGTGACGCCGTGCGTCGCGTACAGATCGCGCGACGCGATCGTGATCCAGGTGCCGCTCGAATCCATCACCGTGCGGAGGACGTTCCCGCTGCGGATGAAGCGTGTCTCGGCGCCGGACTGCACCGCGGCCGAGCGGGCGACGACGAGCATCTCGGTCGCCTGCTGCCGCGCCGAGCGCACGCCCAGGTTCGCCACGGGCGCCTTCATGCGCGGATAGGCGATCGCGCTCAAGAGCCCGAGGAGGACCACGACGAGCAGCATCTCGATGAGCGTGAACCCTGACCTGCGCATGGCGACCTCTCGACAGCGTTAGGCGTCCAAGGCACGGCCGCGTGCGACCGGGCCCGTCCCGCCGCGGTGGTGTACGCGGAGGATTAAGACGTCGTAACAATTGGACGCTTCTATTGCGATCTCATCACGAACCGGCCGGCGGCGGAGCCTCGATATATGTGCGCCAGCTTCCGCCCCCCTCCAAGGCAAGGGCAGTGCCCGCTTACAAGTCATTGATACATAACCACTTGGCGTAGATCACACCCTTAGAAATCGCCCATATTGCCCGATCGATAGGCGAACTGCCCGAACGTTTTCGACGCTGTCGCGATTCTCGACAGGTGCGGTGTCCAACGGCCCGCCCGGGCCCGGCGGGGCGCGCCGCGATAGATTGATCGCCCGATGCTCACCTCCCTCGGCGTCCTCGCGATCAGCTTTCTGCTCGGCATGCGACACGCGACCGACGCGGATCACGTCGTCGCGGTGACGACGATCGTGAGCCG
>JABFXM010000524.1 GCA_013361745.1 Gemmatimonadaceae bacterium
GCGGCCGTGGGGATCGGGGTGAGGGCACATCGGAGCTCCGGGGATATCGCCTTCGTTCGCGGGATTGGACACCGCGATGGGGGAACGGGTTGGCACGGTCCGCCTTCGCTGAAATTTCAGCACCAACAGAGAACAAAAGGCGCAAACGAGGCCGTGCTCGCGGACCCCGCGCGGCTAGTGCTGATTTCTCAGCATACGAAGCTGAATTTTCAACATACCGGCGCGAAAGTCAAGGGCCGAAACCCTGGCGAACGACGCCTGCCGACCCGGCGCCGTTCGCTCTCCGTGCAGCTCACTCCTCCGCCCGGTCGCCGGACTCGCCGCTCGCCGCGTATCCGCGCATCCCGAGCCGCTCGCCCGACATCTCGTACGCGGCGGCGGGCATGTCGCTGACGCCGGTCGCGTCGATCCACTTGTTGTAGAAGTTGAAGAGCGCGCAGACGGTGATCGCGTCGTAGAGCGCCTCGTCGCTCCACCCCGCCGCGCGCGCCTCGGCGAGGTCGTCCGCCGTGAGGCGGTTCGACGCGCGATTCATCTTCTCGATGAAGGCGAAGAGCGCCTTGTGCTGGTCGTCGATGGGCGCCGTGCGCCAATCGGCGAGCACCGCGTCCACCATCGCCCTGTCATTCAGCAGATACGCCGCGACCGCGGCGTGCGAGCCGATTCAGAAGGGGCAATCGTTGCGGCGCGAGGTGAAGGCGGCGATGAGCTCGCGGATCCCAGGCGGGAGCGGAGACGGCCCGCGCATCACCCCCTGTGTGAAGCGCGACAGGTGATCCGTGCGATCGGGCTTGAACGCGAAGAGGTGCATGATCTGCGGGACGGGAATGCCCGCGCTCCGCATCTCGGTAATCGGCTCCGCGTAGGGTCCGCGCGGCGACGCGTGCTCGACGGCGGGGAGAAACATCTCGTGCATGACGTCCTCGGTGTTTCGGTTGGAGACGGACGAGCGCGTGGCGGGCGCCGGGAGGCTCGAGCGCAGATCAGGGTCGATGCGCGGGCGCCGGCGCCGGCGTCTTCGCCAACTGCGCCGAGAGCGCCAGGGCGACGCCGTTCGTCCAGCCGAAGCCGTCCTGGTTCGGGTACTCGCCGCCGCCGCCGGCACGCGTGATGTCGAGGACGTCGTACTTCTCGGTCATCTTCCCGGTGGCGCGGTAGATGCGCCGGTTGAGCGCGAGCCAGCGGTCGGCGGCGGTGTCGGCCAGCGCGCTGGCACGATAGCGACGCACCCCCTCGATCGCCAGCCACTCGAGCGGCGCCCAGCCGTTAGGCGCGTCCCACTGCTGTCCCGTGGGGACCAGCGTCGTCGCGAAGCCTCCCGGTTTCAGGAAGTCGCGCTCGAGCCGGAGCGCCACATGGTTGCCCTGCGCGGGAGTCGCCAGCCCGAAGTACAGCACACTCGCCGCCGCGAGCGTTGGCCGCGTGACGAGCCGCTGCCAGTCCCGCCAGCGCACGTCGTAGAAGAAATAGCTCGCATCGTCGTAGGCGTAGGTGAGCAGTGCCTGGCGGCGCGCCTCGGCGATCCGCGCGAATCGCGCTGCCGCCTCCCTGTCGCCGGCATGATTGCGGTAGGCGAGCAGCGCCGCGATCGTCCGTTCCTGGTTGTACATCAGACTGTTCAGATCCACCGGGATGATCTCCGTCGTCTCGAGCGAGCGCAGATCCTTCGGGTCCCGCATCCAGCGGCTCGAGAAGTCCCAACCGCTCTCCGCGGTCGCGCGGACATTCCGGTAGAAGCGAGAGCGCGCCGAGTCGGGGAGCGTCTGCGCGAGTGAATAGTCCTCGCGGTAGGACTCCGGGCGCGGGTCGTCGCGATCGTCCCAGTAGCGGTTCAGCACCGTGCCCTCGGGCAGTCGAACCACCCGCCGGAGCGCCTGGCCGGGCTGGAGCTGATCGGCGCCGTCCATCCAGAAGTCGTGCTCCTTCTCCAGCGCGTCGAGATAGACGAGCGCCTTCGCGGTGTCGGTCGCGGTCGCGTAGAGCCCGACCATCGCCGCGAGGAACGGCGGCTGGCTGCGCGACAGATAGTACGTGCGATTGCCGTTCGGGATGTGTCCGACGGTGCGGACGAGATGCGCGAAGTTGTCGAGCATGTCCTTCACCAGATCGGTCCGTCCGCTGGCGACCAAGCCCTCCATCGTGAAGTAGGAGTCCCAGTAGTAGACCTCGCGGAAGCGGCCGCCGGGGACGACGTACGGGTTCGGCAGGGGGATGAGCGAGGACCGCGCGGTGTTCGTGCTGTCGGGATGGCGCGTGAGCACGGGCCAGAGCGCGACGATGTGCTGCTCCATCGTCTGCGTCGTGTCGGTGCGAGCGCCCGCGCCATAGGCGCCGGGGATCTCGAACTCGCGCGTCACGAACGCCTTCAGGTCGAACCCCGCGCTGTCCTTCGCCTTCGCGTAGCGCTCGACGATCGCCCCCGGATCGTCGAGCGGCCGCGCGTCGGCGAAGGTCTTCGAGTCGGGGAAGACGCTCGCCATCTGCACGTCGTGGAAGAGCGGGCCGAGCGCGCGCGACGGATCGTAGCCGGCGACCGCGGCCGAGTACTGCGTCGAGCTGGCGGTGCTCGACGACGGGCGGCAGGCGGCGATCGCGAAGACCGCGACGGCGAGCGCCCGACTGTGGATGTGAATGGTGGACACGGTCAGGGGTCGGGGGTCGGGGTAAGGGGTCGGCTCAGCGAGACGACGAGAGGGGAGTGAGACGGAGCTGGTCGAGCAGCGCGGTGCTCTCCACGCCGTTCATGTTGCGGTCGAGGGGGCCGTAGATGAGCGTGATGCGATGCTGTCCCGCGGTGAGACGAAGCCCGAGGGGATTGGTCCATCCCCAGTCGGTCCAGAAGTCCACGCCGCGCTGCGGCATCACCAGCACGCCGGCCTCCTTGCCGTCGACGAGCACCGTGCGCACCGCGGCTTTCGAATCGCTGTTCACCGGCCCGTTCCCGTTCGCGTAGCGCGCGTCGAGCGAGTAGACGCCGGCGCGCGGCACGCGCATCGACAGCTCGACGCGCGTGTTGCGGTCGCGCGCGAGGCGCAGGTAGCCGCCGCCGGTGTATCCCGCGTACTGCGTCTCGGTGGCCGAGTCGGGCTTCGCCATCACTTCCGCGGTGGAATCGACCAGGCGCACCGGCTCGCTCAGGAACGACTCGGTGCCGATCGTGTCGAGCGCGATCACCTGATACTCCGCGAGCTCGCCGCCGCGCCGAACGACGCGCCGCGTGGCGGTCGTCGGCGCCGAGCTCTGCCCGTTGCGCACGACCACGTACCGCGCCGCACCGTCCACCGGCGCCCACGCGAGCGTATCGCCACGCAGCTCGGCGCGCGGCGTCATCGGCGCGATGCGGTTCTCGACGACGTTCAACGCGCCGGCGGGCCAGCGGCCGTTCATCGTGATCTCGACG
>JABFXM010000608.1 GCA_013361745.1 Gemmatimonadaceae bacterium
GCGCTTCGTCCCGCGTGAACACGTCATCGCCGCATGGGGCCTCGGCACGCTCGCCCGCTTCGCGACGCTCGTCGTGTACGCATTTGTGGTGGTGAAAGTCCTCGCGCTTCCCGCCGCGCCGGCGCTCGTGAGCCTCGTCGCCTGCCTTTTTGCTTCCACGCTCCTCGAACCTCTGTTCCTCAAGTCATGAAGTTCGCGCGTCTTCTCGTCACCGTCCTCCTCGTTCTCGCTGCGCCTGCCGCGACGCTCGCGGCCCAGGAGCACGGCACGGCCGTCGCCGCCGATTCGGCGCAGGGGGTTGTCCCGCAGGCGACGGAGGCTCAGACGCAGAACGTGGACATCATCACCCCGCACATCACCGACGCGAACGCGATCGACCTGCCCTGCCTGAACGCGGGGTTCGTCTGCGAGGTCGAGCTGCCGCGGTGGACGGTGAATGTCGGCGGACACATAGTGGACCTCTCGCCGACGAAGCACGTCGTCATGTTGCTCGTCGCGGCGCTGCTCTGCTGCGCCGTGCTGATCACGGCGGCCCGCGCGCACGAGCGCCACACCCATGCCATCGGCCGGCCGAAGGGGTTCGCGGCTGGCATCGAGGCGATGGTGCTCTACATCCGCAACGAGGTTGCGGTCCCGAACCTCGGCCCGCATGGCGAAAAATACGCGCCGTTCATCCTGACGCTGTTCTTCTTCATTCTCTTCGCGAATCTGCTGGGGCTCATCCCGTACGGCAGCACCGCGACGGGGAACGTCTCGGTGACGCTCACGCTCGCGCTGGTGACCTTCGTCGTCGTAGAGCTGGCGGGGATCCGGTCGCAGGGGATCGGCTACCTGAATACGATCTTTTACTGGAACAAGGATCTCCCGCTCCTGATGCGCATCATCATGTTCGTCGTGATGACGCCGGTGGAGATTGTTGGCAAGCTGACGAAGCCCTTCGCACTCACGATCCGACTGTTCGCGAACATGACGGCTGGGCACATCGTCGTTCTCGCGCTGATCGGGCTGATCTTCCTCTTCAAGAGCTACGTGATCGGGCTGGCGCCGGCGCTCATGGCGACGGCGATCATGCTGCTCGAGCTGTTCGTTGCGTTCCTCCAGGCGTACATCTTCGCGATGCTGTCGGCGGTGTTCATCGGGCAGATCAGGGAAGTACATCATTAGACCGTTGTCGGTTGCCAGGGGTCGGTAACGGCGGCAACCGGCAACCAGCAACTGGTAATCGCAGCACCGACGGGATGCACTGCGCTCCACTTTCCGTCGTGGTAGCCGATCGAGCGATCGGTGAAGTCGGTCGAGGCCCGGGCCTCGGGGACCGATGGCGTCGAAGGGATGACGCGGGGCGAACGGCGATTTACGAACGACACATACGGAGCACGACAATGGTCGAAGTTCTTCCTCTGCTGCAGGCGGTCACGGACACGGCGGTCGCGTCGTCGCGGGGCATGATTGCGGTTGGCGCCGGGCTCGGCGCGGGTCTCGCCGTCATCGGCGCGGGCGTCGGCATCGGTCGCATCGGCGGTTCGGCGGTCGAAGGCATGGCGCGCCAGCCGGAAGCGGCCGGCCGCATCCAGACCGCGGCGCTGATTCTCTCGGCGCTCATCGAGGGCGTGGCCCTCTTCGGCGCGGTCATCGCCTTCCTCGTTCAGGGCAAGATCTAAGGCGTCGCGCGCCGCGGGTCCCGGGACCCGCGGCGCCGCTACTCTCTCTTCGGATTCATTCAATGCGCGCATCGCTCATCGCCGCCTCGTTGGTTCTCGCTCCGTCGCCCCTCCTCGCCCAGGCCGAGGAGCACGGCGCGAGCAAGGGCGGCCTTCTCGATCCGCACGGCGGATTGATGATCTGGACGCTCCTCATCTTCGTCGCGCTCTTCTTCATCCTGTCGAAGTTCGCCTTCGGACCGATCACCAGGGCCGTCGAGGCGCGCGAGCAGGCGCTCCAGGAAGCGCTCGACCGGGCGAGGAAGGACCGCGAAGAAGCGACGCGGCTGATGGCCGAGCACGCGAAGCAGCTCGAGGGGGCACGTGCCGAGGCGCAACGTATCATCGCCGAAGGCCGCGCGGTCGGCGAGAAGCTTCGTTCGGAGATGGTCGAGCAGACGCGCGTCCAGCAGCAGGACATGCTCGATCGGGCGCGCAACGAGATCAACGCCGAGCGTGAGAAAGCGATTGCCGAGCTGCGCGCCGAGGCAGTCGATCTCGCGATCGCCGGCGCGAGCAAGGTGATCGAGAAGAATCTCGACGACCAGACCAACCGCAGGCTGGTCGAGAACTATCTCTCCGGCGCCCCGGTGCGCCGCAACTGATGCGCGACACCACGATTGCCCGCAACTACGCGGAAGCGCTTCTCACTCTCGCCCAGCGGGCGCAAGACACGGCCCGCTGGGGGAAGATGCTCGCCGACGTCGCCGCGGCGATGGGGAGCGACCTCACCCTGCGCCGCTTCCTCGAGAGCCCGAAGGTGGAGGCGTCGGAGAAGAAGGAGATCATCCGCAAGGCGCTCCAGGACCGGACGCCGCGGCTGATGGTGCGCTTCCTCGAGACGCTGATCTCGAACCGGCGGCAGATGCTGATCCCCGAGATCTCGACGGAGTACTTCAACCTCCTCGACGAGCTCGAGGGACGGATCCACGCCGACGTGACGTTGGCACACATGCCGTCGGACGAGGAGAAGTCGCAGATCGCGGCGAACCTCACCCGCACGCTGCGCAAGACGGTCGTGCCTCACGTTCGCGTCGACCCGCGGATCGTCGGCGGGGTGATCGTGAAGGTCGGCGACACGGTGATGGACGGCTCGGTGCGGAAGCGCCTGACGACGCTCAGGCGGCGGATGCTCGCGGGGCAGACGCCGGCCTAACGCGGCGCCGGCGGGAGGGAGGATCGACGAGCGGCGGACGAGATTCATCGTCCGCCGCTCGTTGCATTCCGGGCCCCCTCCGCGGTAGCATCCATCGTCCTCGCACCCGACTCGATGATCGCGCTCGCCGCCCTTCTTCTCGCCGTCCAGCAGCAGCAACAGCCGGACACCTTCGTCACCGCCGCTGATGGTCGTCCGCCCTCCACGGCGCACCAGCGCGCGGACTATCGGATCGTGGCGCGGCTGGACGAGGCGGCGCAGAAGCTCGTCGCGAAGGGAGTGCTGGTCTACGTGAACAACTCGCGCGACACGCTGCGCGAGATGTACGTGCAACAGTACCTGAACGCCTTCCGGCCCGGGTCGAAGTGGAGCGAGGTGGACGAGCGCGAGGGGCGCGTCCGCTTCCAGCACCAGAAGGATCCCGACTACGGCTACGAGCGCTTCACGGCGCCGGTGCAGGTGAACGGCGTCGCGGTGCGCGTCGACTATCCCGGCGCGCCGGACAGCACCGTGGCGCACTTCGCGCTGCCTAGATCGG
>JABFXM010000446.1 GCA_013361745.1 Gemmatimonadaceae bacterium
GGTATGGATCGTCGCTGCTGGATCTCGGCAAGTCTGAGGAGTTGATGTCGGTTGGAGATGAGCGGCGGGTGCAGGCGAGCCGTCGCGTCTGGTAATCTACCGCACTGACGAGCGGAGCGGGCCGGGGGTGTTGGGGCGGGAGCTCGCGGGGTGACGACCGGGGCGTTCCTCCAGTCCGTGGAAGGACCCTTTTCCACCACGGCTCATGCGCAACGCTCGCGTCATCGTTCTCGTCGCCCTCCTCGCGGCGGCCGGCGTCTTCGCCTATCGCCAGTTCTTCAGGAAGGCGGAATCGCCCTTCGCCATCGGCTTCGCTCGTCCCGGCGCCACCTACGCGGAGCTCGACGCGAAGCTCAGCGAGGCCGACCGCACCGATCGCACCTGCACCCCGATAGCGTCCGGATATCAGATCTGCCGCGGGCTGATGAACGCGCCGAAGGGCGACCTCACCGTCGTCGTCGACGATCGTGGGCGGATCACCATCGTCGACCAGCACGTGGCGGAGCTCTCCGATTCGACGAAGAAGCTGACCGCCGATCTCCTCGCCGGCTGGAACGACCGGTCGGCCGGCGTCCCGGTGCGGCACTCGGGCGCGCCCGACGCGACGCGTTGGCTCAGCGACGACAACGACTGGTCGGCGACGATGACGATGAAGCGCGGCGCGACATCAATGAGCGAAGTGGTGCTCACCGACGAGCACGCGCTGGCGACGATGAACGACAAGACACTTCCGGCGCTCCTCGTCCTCTCGCGCGAGGGAATCGTCGGCGCGAGCGCGATCGACGCGGCCGAGCGGCGTGCGCCTGGCTCACTCGCCCGCGCGGCGCAGAAGCTCGCGGCGGCGGGCGCACCTCTCGCGACCGCGGCGGCGAAGCTCCCGAGCTGCGGGCCGCAGAACGCGCTCGGCATCGATCCGGGGATGGCCCGTCGCGCGGCGCTCGGCGATCGCGCGTCGGAGCTGCTCACCGTCGCCATGGCGCGGATGTATCCCGACCGCCGCCTCGAGCTGCGCGACTCGGTCTATCTCGTCGACGCGACCGGCGTTCCGGAGCTCATCGACGTGACCGCGCCCGTCGCGGTGGCGAACGGTGCCGCGTACGCCTTCGCCGTCAACTACGTGGGGCGCGCGACCACCGTCGCGCAGAGCACGCAGACGTTCGACGCTCCCTCCTGCCGCGCGCCGGCGGAGATCGTGATCGCGCATCTCGACCGCTCACGGACGAAAATCGAGTCGATCGAGCGCTTCGACGCCGACGACGAATCGCTCGCGAGCCGCGTCGTCGAGATGCGCCTCGGTGGCGACGCCAGGTCTCCGCGGCTCACCGTGCACACGCTCGCGACCTATGGTGCGCCCGACTGGTACGGCGAGGTCGACTGGGTCGGCACCGTGGACCTCGACTCGCATCGCGTGGTCGATCGTCGGCCGACGACGCTGGCGAAGATGGACAGCAGGTCGCGCGTCGCGGCGGTCGATCTGCAGTCGCTGGCCGCGCCCGGCGCCGCGCCCTCCCTCGCGGGCAGGCGCGTGACGGCGATCGTCCAGGCGAACGGCGGCTCGAGCGCGCAGCCGATCGTGCTGCCCTCGGGCGCCGGGGGTCAGCCGAGCGGGTGGAGCATGCTCACGATCCTGTGAGCCCGGAGGAGCGCGGCGGCGCGCCACTGGCAGAACGATGCGCGTCTGGGCTGATTTCAGTCGTGACCCTCACCGCACCGATGAGAAAAACTCTTCTCGCTGTCGCGCTCGTCGCGCTTCCGATCTCCGGCCGGGCCCAGGCCGGGCGTTTCACGCACGCTGACACCCTTCGCGGCTCGATCACCCCCGAGCGCGCGTGGTGGGACGCGTCATTCTACGATCTGCACCTCCGCGTCTCGCCCCGCGACAGCAGCATCCGCGGCTCGAACGCGATCACGTACACCGTGCTCGCTCCCGCGCGCGAGATGCAGATCGACCTCAGCGACCGCCTGACGGTGGACAGCATCGTGCAGGACGGCGCGCGCGTGAATCACCGGCGCGACGGCAACGCGCTCTTCCTGCAGCTCGCCGCGGCGCAGAGCGTCGGCGCGAGGAAGACGGTCACCGTCTGGTATCACGGCAAGCCCATCGTCGCGACCCATGCGCCGTGGGACGGCGGCTTCGTCTGGGCGAAGGACAGCGTCGGCAATCCCTGGGTCGTCACCGCGGTGGAGGGGATCGGCGCCAGCACCTTCTGGCCGCTCAAGGACAGCTGGGCCGACGAGCCGGACAGCCAGCGCATCGCCATCAACGTGCCTGACGGCATGATGGATGTCTCGAACGGGCGGCTGCGTCGCACGACCCCGGAGAGCGACGGCACCACGACCTACGAGTGGTTCGTCGCGAACCCGATCAACAGCTACGACGTCGCGGTGAACGCGGGCAGCTACGCGCACATCGCCGATACCTACGCCGGCAAGGCGGGCACGCTGACGCTCGACTTCTATCCGCTCGCCATCCACGCCGACACGGCGCGAAAGCAGTTCGCGCAGGCGAAGTCGATGCTCGCCTGCTTCGAGGACTGGTTCGGTCCCTATCCCTGGTACGAGGACGGCTACAAGCTGGTCGAGACGCCGCACCTCGGGATGGAGCACCAGAGCGCCGTCGCCTACGGGAATCACTTCAAGAACGGATATCTCGGCCACGATCTCTCGCACACCGGGCTCGGGATGAGCTGGGATTACATCATCGTCCACGAGAGCGGCCACGAGTGGTTCGGCAACAACATCACCGCGAAGGACCCCGCGGACATGTGGGTGCACGAGGGCTTCACGAGCTACTCCGAAGGGCTGTACGTCGAGTGCCAGCAGGGGAAGCAGGCGGGCGCGCGCTACCTCCGCGGCCTTCGCGCGAACATCGAGAACGATCGCCCCGTCGTCGGTGTCTTCGGCGTGAACAACGAAGGGTCGGGCGACATGTACTACAAGGGCGCGAACATGCTCCACACCGTCAGGCAGATCGTCGCCGACGACGCGAAGTGGAAGGCCATCCTGCGCGGCCTCAACACGACCTTCCGCCACCAGACCGTCACCGGCGAGCAGGTCGAGCGCTACATCAGCGAGCAGGCGGGCGTCGATCTCTCGAAGGTGTTCGCCGAGTATCTGACGACGACGAAGATTCCCGCCTTCGAGTACAGCGTCGACGGAAGCACGCTGTCCTATCGCTGGACGAACGTCGTCGACGGCTTCGACATGCCGGTGCGGATCTCGGCCGCGGGCAGCCAGTGGCTTCTCCGCCCGACGACAAGCTGGCACGACACGAAGTTCCCCGCCGCGGTGGGCGCAGTGAACGTCGATCCCGACTGGTTCGTCACGACGCGGAGCGTCACCACGCCTGGCAACCGCGCGCGCGCGAGCTCCGGCACGCAGGGCGGGCGCTG
>JABFXM010000102.1 GCA_013361745.1 Gemmatimonadaceae bacterium
CAGGTCCGGGTGCACGAGCCGGTCGATCCGGCGCTCGGCGAGCGTGGCGAGATTGGTGAGCGCGATCGCGAGGAAATCGAGCACCATCGCCACCGACTGGCCGTGGAAGTTTCCCCCGCTCAGCATCGCGCCGTCCTCGAAGACGAGCGGGTTGTCGGTCGCGGCGTTGATCTCGCGACCGATCACGCCCGCGGCGAAGTCGATCGCGTCGAGGACGGGGCCGTGCACCTGCGGCATGCACCGCAGCGCGTAGGCGTCCTGCACGCGCGGGTCGCCGAGCCGATGAGACTCGCGGATCTGGCTGTCGCGAAGCAGCTCGCGCAGCAGCGCCGCGGACGCCGCCTGGCCGAGCTGGCCGCGCGCATCCTGGATGCGCGCGTCGAAGGCGACGGGTGTGCCGAGCAGCGCCTCGAGCGACATCGCGCCGGCGACGTGCGCGGTCTGCCAGAGCGTGTGCGCGTCGACGAGCGCGAGCGCCGCGACCGCGGTGTGGGCCTGGGTCCCGTTGATGAGGGTGATTCCCTCCTTGGGACCGAGCGTGGCCGGCGTGAGGCCGATCTCGTGGAGCACCTCGCGCGCCGCTGCCGCGCGGCCGTCGCGAACGAGCGCGCCCTCGCCGATGAGGGCCAGCGCGAGGTGCGCGAGCGGGGCGAGATCGCCGCTGGCGCCGACGCTTCCCTGCTCGGGCACGGGGGGCCAGACGCCGGCGTTGAGCATGCCGAGAAGCAGCTCCGCGAGCTCGGCGCGGGCGCCGGAGTATCCCTTCGCGATGACGTTGGCGCGGAGCAGCATCATCGCGCGCACCTCGCGCTCCGGCAGGAGCGGACCGACCCCCGCGGCGTGCGAGCGGACGAGGTTGACCTGCAGCTCGGCGAGCCGGTCCGGAGGAATCGCGACCTCGGAGAGCTTCCCGAAGCCGGTCGTCACGCCGTACACGACCTCGTTGCGGGCGACGATCCCGTCGACGACGCGACGGGTGACTGCCATGCGAGCCCGCGCGCTCGCCGAGAGCTCCACCCTCGCCTCCGCGCGCGCGAAGCGTGCGACGTCGTCGACGGTCAGCGACTGCCCATCGATCTCGATCGTGCGGTTCATGTGCGGCAAATTACCGCCCGGAAGGGGCGGCAGTAAGCCACGATTGTGCAACGCGGCGCGGCGGGCGGCCGGCAGCACCGCCCGGCCGTCCGCCTAACCGCCCGTCAGCGGCCGATCGTGAGCTCCGGATTGTTCGGCGCGCTCTGGTACGACCAGTCGAGGATCACGTAGTCGGCGCCGACGTGCGAGACGCGGACGGCGGCGTAGTTCGCGCTTCCGACCGGGCCGATGCGGAAGACGTAGGCGTACCCCGGCGAGGCGGAGATCGACGTCGAGCTGAAGGCGTTGTCGAGCGGCGCGATGTCGATCGAGGTGAGATCGGTCACCGGGTTCTGCGAGTAGAGCGCGATCGAGACGTCGCTGCGCATCGGCACGAAGTAGAGCAGTCCGTCGGAGTGGCGCTCGAGCCGGAAGTCGATGCTGGTGCTCGACCCGCTGGTGACAATCCCGAACTGCGGGTTCGCGGTCGGGTTGTAGAAGTCGAAGCCGCTCGTCGCCGGCGCGACCTCGAACGCGTCGAGGATGACGTTGCGCGAGTCGTAGCGCGGGGTGTCGTCACGCGGCACGCTCCAGAGGCTCTCGTGACCGTCGGTCGAGACGATGCTCACGGCGAAGCAGTAGCGGACGCCGTTGGTGAGCCCCGTGACGAGGAAGTCGTCGGAGATGGTCGTGCCTTCCAGCACCCAGAGCGCGTTGTCGCAAGCGTTGGCGGAGGCCGACCACACCGTCGAGTAGACGCGGTAGTAGTCGAACTTCGACGGCTGGCTGAGTCGCGATGCGCTCGACCAGGAGAGCTGCGCCGCGCGGTACAGCGACACGGAGGTGAGCGCGGTGGGCGCGGGCATCCGCAGCCGGACGTCGATCGTGACGGATGCCGAGCCCTGGCTCTCGTGGCCGGCGTCATCGCGCGTGGCGACGTAATACTCCGGCGCGGGATAGCCGGCGTCGCTGAAGGTCGGCGAGGTCGTCTCGGCGCGACGCTGCCAGCGGCCGTCGGAGGCGCGCGAGTAGACGACGTACGCGCTCACGCGGGTGTCGGTGACGTCCTTCCACGAGAGGAGGACGCCATCGGGGCTGTCCGGAACCCCGCTCGGCACGAGCTGGTAGGTGAGCCCGGACGGGATCGGGAGATCGGTGCTGCGGGGCTGTGTCGCTGCATCCGTGCACGCGGCGAGCGTGACGAGTGCGGCGGCGGCGAGGAGGCGGCGCATGGTCGTGCTCCGGTATGGGTGCCTGACGGAAAAGCAGGGCACGCGCCGCCGCATGCTACCGGCCATGTCGTTGAGCCGCAACGACTTCACATCTCCGAGGCACGAAGGGCGCCCAATCCTGTGGACGCCCTGCTGACCGTCGCGAGGGACGCCTGCTACCGGGAAGTATCGGTGCGGCGGTAGTCGAACTTGAGGTCGGGCTGGGCGCGCAACGAGATGAATGCCGTGAAGGCGAAGGTCCCGTACGGGGTGCGCGAGAAGCTGAAGACGAGATCCCAGTCATGCAGCTCCCGTCGCAGCGAGACCATCTGCGCGTTGAACTTATGAAGCTCGAAGTCGTAGCCCGTCGTCCACTGCGCCGCCCACTTCTCCGTGAGGTTGAAGGAGGTGTTGGCGTTGAGGTTCGCGCGCGAGGGGGCGACGAACACCTGCCGCGCCGCGCTCGAGAGCACGAGCGAATCCGGACGCAGATTCTGTCGCACCTGGAACTGGCAGGTCTCGCGCTGGAGCGGGTCGGTGAAGACGTTGCACTGCTGCAGCGGGTCGAGCACCGTCGCCCCACTCACGGGCCGCGAGCGGCTCGAGCTGAAGGTGAAGCTCGCGTTCCAGCCGCCGCGCGTGTCGGGCATCGGCACCTGGTTGCGGCGCGAGTTGCTGCCGAACTGCGGGTTGTACGCCATCCGCTGCGCCTCGACGTCCTGCGTCGTCGGCGCCGTGCGGTCGAGCACCGGGCTCTCGTTCTTCGTCGCGCCGCCGAAGACGCGATTGAGCAGCCCGAAGATGCTCGAGCGGCGGTTGATCGCGAAGCTCGCCTCGAGGCCGGTGAAGTACGGGCTGAAGCGCGCGGTGTCGCTGCGCACGTCGCCGGCGAAGAGCGAGTAGCGCACGCCGAG
This sequence comes from Gemmatimonadaceae bacterium, assembly GCA_013361745.1. Classification (GTDB taxonomy): domain Bacteria; phylum Gemmatimonadota; class Gemmatimonadetes; order Gemmatimonadales; family Gemmatimonadaceae; genus JABFXC01. The sequence continues at coordinate 3,200 of JABFXM010000102.1, forward strand.
CGACGCGTTAGGCGCGAGGTCGCTGGCGACACGGAACCCCCAGTCGCTGGTGGTGATCCCGGCGAACCACTTCGGCGCCTTGCCCTGCTGCTTCAGGTAGCGGTACTGCTCGAAGTTGAAGCCCACGCCGTCGAACTGCAGCGACAGCAGCTTGAGCTTGTCCCCGCCCCCCTCCCCGGCGTTGAGCGTAAC
>JABFXM010000345.1 GCA_013361745.1 Gemmatimonadaceae bacterium
GTCGCGCGTCCGCGCGTCGGAGCGGAAGACCCCGCGCAGCGCGGAGGTGATCGTCTTCGACGCCTGCTTCTCGACGCCGCGCATCATCATGCAGAGGTGCGCGGCCTCGACGACGACGCCGACGCCCTTCGGCTTGAGCACGTCGTCGACGGCGCAGGCGATCTCCTCGGTGAGACGCTCCTGCACCTGGAGGCGCCGCGCGAAGACCTCGACGAGCCGCGGCAGCTTCGAGAGCCCGACGATCTTGCGGTCGGGGATGTAGGCGACGTGCACGCGGCCGAAGAAGGGGATCATGTGGTGCTCGCAGAGCGAGTAGAACTCGATGTCGCGCACCATGATCATGTTCTCGCTCTCCGACTCGAACACCGCATTGCCGACCACGCGCTCGACGTCGAGGGTGTAGCCGCGGGTGAGCCAGCGCATCGCGCGCGCGACGCGGACGGGGGTGCGCTTGAGCCCCTCGCGCTCGGGATCCTCGCCGAGCATCGCGAGCTGCCGCTCGACCATCTTCGCGTATTCGGGGTCGTACTGCGCGTCGGCGGCACCGGTGCGATCGGCCTCGGTGGCGAGCACCCGGCCGGCCGTCCGCGGGTGATCGGGGCGCATCACTTCGGGGTCGACGATGCGCCGCTGCGCCTTAGTGCCCTTCGTATTCGACATGGTTGTTCTCCGTCTCCCAGAGGCGCAGCCGCGTGAGCCGGGCCGGACGAATCGCCGGCTCGAGCACGCGCCAGCAGGCGACGACGATGTTCTCGGTGGTGGGGATGATCCCGCGCATGAAGTCGACCTCGACGTTCAGGTTGCGATGATCCATCCGGTCGACGACCTGCTCGTTGACGAGTCGCTTGAGGGCGCCGAGGTCCATCACGTAGCCGGTCTTCTCACTGACCTCGCCGGTGACGGAGACCTCGAGCACGTAGTTGTGGCCGTGCCAGTTCGGGTTGTTGCACTTTCCGAAGAGCGCGTCGTTCTCCGCCTCGCTCAGCGCGGGGTTGTGGACGCGATGCGCGGCGTTGAAGGTGAGGCGGCGCGTGACTGTGACTTCAGGCATGGGCGGCGCGGGTTCCGTCGAGGGGAGCATGCGGGCGCGGACGTCACCCGCCCCCGCGTGGGGCGAATGGCATCGCGACCCACCTCGTTCCAAAGCTACCGCAAAAAGGCGAGCCCCGCATCGCTGCGGGGCTCACGAGGAGGGGAACGAAGAGGTTTTTTGAAGCCCAGTCGAATGTATGAGGCCCTCACCACACCTACCGTCTTCCCCCGCACTGGAGGCATGACGTCAGTATAGATTATCGAACCCACTCGGTGGACTTGTTGGCTCAAAAAAGTGAGCTCTCCGTCCCTCTTGCTGTTGCAGTGTTCTCCATCGCAACCTACGGACCAGACCAGAACACGTCAATGCGAAAATTCCTGACAGGATCCGCGATCCCGATCGCGATCATCGTGCTCGTGCTCTGGGCAGTGGGAACGTTCTACTTCGAGGCGCCGGGATGGTTCCATGGACTGCTCACCGGCGGAATCTTCCTGCTGCTCTGGGGAATCGTCGCGCGGCCGAAGCGCGCCGCGGCGCGACGTCCGGAATAGAGACGCGACAGCGGGCGGAGCGGTAACCCGACCCGCGTCGACGCCTACTGGCAACTGGCAACCGGCAACCAGGAACCGGGAACCAGCGACGCCCTTCAGATCTCCCAGTTCGAGATCACGACGCCGGTCCGCGGCATCCGCTCCTGATGCTCGACGAGCGACATCCGCAGGTCGCTCCAGCGCACGCGGCCGCCTAACGCGACGAGGCGGCGGTAGACGCCCTCGTACTCTCCCTGGACGCGGATCGCGACGCGACGCGTCCCGCTCCGCCGCGCGACGTCGCCGAGCGCTCGCACCATCTCGTCGAGATCGGACTCCCGCTCCAGCACGAGCTTCAGCACGCGCAGCTCCTCGCGCGTCCGCCCCTCGACGAGGGGCACCGAGTGGCAGATCGCGAATCCCACCACCTCGCGTCCACGCGCCAGCACGATGGTGTCGCCCAGCGCCAGCGAATCGGTGAGCTCGATCTCGCGACTGTAGTCGTAGCCGGGAAGCATTCCCTGGACGAGCGCAGCGCACGCCTCGCGCGTGGGACGCTTCTCGCTCTCGCGAAGACGCCCGTAGAGCAGCGGCGGTCGCTCGGCGAGACCGGCGTCGAGGGTCAGCGTCAGCGTCAGCCGTCCCGGCACGAAGCCGAGCATCGAGTAGAAGCCGATGTTGTCGAGAGTGCGCGGCATCGTCTCGAGACCGATGACGCGCGCTCCCTTCGAGCGGACGAAGTCGATCCCCGCCTGCACGATCCGCTTGCCGAGGCCGACGCCCTGTGAATCCGGTCGGACGGCGAGAGGACCCATCCACCCTTCGGCGCCGCTCACGTGCGCGACGTTGAAGGCGGCGATGTCGCCGCGCTCGTCGCGCCAGAGCATCGCGCCGCCGGCGGCGTCCTCGATCGCGTAGCGCCACACCGCGGGGTTGAGCATCGGCACGCGCACGCCGACGAGACCATCGCGCCGATAGCGATCGGTGAACGCGTCGCTGAACACCTCGTTCAGCGGACGGATGTCGTCGAGACCGATCGGGTGCGGACCGCTGACGTCCGCCCCGCGACGCCAGCTGCGCGCGGTAGCCATACCGCTAACTTAACGCGGCGGCGAGGTCGTCGGCACCGATCCGGCCGACGACCGGCCCGCTGCCGCCGGCCGCGCCGCCATCGCTCGTCGCGACGCGCGAGGTGCCGCTCGTCTCGTCGTAGCTCACCTCGATCACGCGGTCGAGTCCCTCGCGCACCGACTCGATGTGGGTGATGACGATGACCTGCTCGAACCGGTCGCCGAGCCGGCGCAGCAGCTCGACCACGTTCTGCCGGCGCGACTCATCGAGGGAGCCGAACACCTCGTCGAGGATGAGCAGCGACAGCTCCTGGCCGGCGCGCTCGGCGATCATCTGCGAGATCGCGAGCCGGAAGACGAGATTCGCGAGGTCCTCCTCGCCGCCGGAGATCACCGGCTTCGGCACGCCCTCCTCGAGCACCGTCAGCCGGTACTGGTCGTCGAGCTCGAGCTCCGAGTAGCGCGCATCGGTGAGCTCGACGAGGAAGGAGCTCGCGAGCTCCGAGATCTCCGGGCGGAGCTGCAGATTGAGGTCGGTGCGGATGTCGGAGTAGGCACGATCGAGCTCGTCGTGCAGCCGCTTCGCGCGCAGCACCTCCTCGAGCTTGTCGCGCGTCCGCTTCAGCTCCGCGTCGGCATGCTCGGCCATCTTGAACGTCGCCTGCGCCGCCTGGACGTCGCCCTGCGCCGACATCGCGGCGAGCTCGGAGGACCGCAGCTCGGCGATCGCGGCGTCGAACTCCGCGC
>JABFXM010000191.1 GCA_013361745.1 Gemmatimonadaceae bacterium
CGTAGAAGGCATTGCCGAGGGAGAGCATCTGCACGAGATGCGCATGCTTCGCGAGCTGTGTCGCCGGCTCCGCGCCGACGCGCTGCGTCGGCGAGTCCGGTGTGCGCAGGATCGGAAACTCCTCCTCGAGCGCGCGCAGCTCGCGGAAGAGGAGATCGAACTGCTTGTCGGTGACCGTCGGGCGGTCGAGCACGTAGTACTCGTAGTTCGCCTGTTCGATCTGCTGGCGGAGCGTCGCGGCACGAGCCGCGGCTTCGGCGGGTGCGTCCGTCATGGCGCTGAATATAGGGCGCGGTGGGACGCTCGCACGAGCCGTTGAATCTCCTGTGCCGTCATGCGCTGTGCGCTCGGTCTCGTGCGACGTTCCTGGATCTTTGCCGTTCGCAGGGAGCATGGGAGGTGGGGGGAGCTGCCGGGGAGGACTGTAGCCGCCCTTTGCAGTACGCTTGCGGGAACGCTCATGATGTTTGTGGCGGTGCGCATGGAGAGACCAGCTCACCATACGCACCCCCAGGATCATGAACAGGTCTCCCCGCGACGTCCTCCCCGCCTCCCGTCCTCCCTGCGATCGGTCCAAATCGGCGAACGTTGCACGAGACCGGGCGCAAAGCGCGACGGACCGGCAGGCGAGCCAGCGCCTATCCCTCTGCCTCCTTCTCGAGCACCTGCATCGCGACCGTCACGAGCCGTTCCAGCTCCTCGTCGCTCGCCTTCGGCAGCAGCGTCTCCGCCCACATGTGATCTTCGGTGCGCGTATACCGGTCGAGCAGCCGCCGGATGAAGGCGACCATCGCGATGCGCTGCATCTCGCCGCGACGCTGCGCCTTGCCCACGTCCTGCGTGTCGCGAAGCATCGCCTCGAAGCGATACGCGTTGCGCAGCGCCTTCGCGGTGAGCGACGCGATCACCTGGCAGAAGCGGACGTCGCTGTCGCTGAAGGGCGCTGCCTCCCGCTCGGTGCGGAGGAAGATCGCGCCGATGATCGTCCCCTGCGCGCGGATCGGCACGACGACGATCGAGCGCACGTTGCGGAGGTGAAGCTGGTCGCGGACGCTGCGCAGCATCGGATCGGTCGCCGCGTCGGGGATGAACACCGTCTCGCCGCTCTCGAAGGCGCGCTTCAGCTCCGGATAGCGCGAGAGGTCGACGACGAGATTGCGGATCGTCGGATCCTCGTAGCTCGCGACGAGGCGAACCTCTTCCTTCTCGCCGCTGAGGAAGATCGAGCAGCGATCGAGCCCGAAGGACTCGCCGAGCTTCCGGGCGATCGTCTGCAGGATGTCGACGAAGTGCAGCGAGGACGCGATCTCCTGCTGGATGTCGACGATCGCTACGAGGTGGTCACGCTCCCGCTGGAGCTCCGCGATCCTCGCCTCGAGCCGGGCGATCTCCGAGTGCTGGGCTGAGTGCGCTGGAGGTGACGTCGGCGTCGGCGGTTGCTCCATCGGTCTCGAGGTGCGCGTTGAATTCGTCGCTGGCGAACCGGACCACCTTGTTGCGCCCCGTCTCCTTCGCGACGTAGAGCGCGTCGTCCGCCGTCTTGACCAGCATCTCGTAGTGCGAGATGGCGGGATGCGGCCAGCCGGCGACTCCGAAGCTGGCCGTCCGCTTCAGACTGCCGCCGTCGAAGGTAAAGGTATGCTCCTCGACCGCTTTGCGCACCCGCTCCGCGAACGTCACCCCCGCGTCGAGCACCGTCCCCGGGAGGAGGATGATGAACTCCTCGCCCCCGTAGCGCCCGATCTTGTCGATCTCCCGCGCCTCCGCCTCGAGGATGCGCGCGAACTGCCGCAGCACCGCGTCGCCCGCCTGGTGCCCGTACGTGTCGTTCACGCTCTTGAACTTGTCGAGATCGCACATCACGCACGACAGCGGCTCGTTCAGCCGCATGCTGTGCTCGAACATCTCGTGCAGCCGCTCCTCGATGTAGCGGCGGTTCCGAAGCCCCGTGAGGCCGTCCGTCTGCGAGACGTAGAGCAACTGCTGGTTCAGCCGCGCGAGCTCCGTCGTGCGGTTCTCCAGCTCCTCCTGCAGCCGCTTGATGCGCAGCATCGCCTTCACGCGCGCCCCGAGCTCGGCGAACTCGATCGGCTTCGTGATGTAGTCGTCCGCGCCCGCGCCGAGTCCGGCGACCTTGTGCTCCGGCGCGTCGAGCGCCGTCTGCATGATGATCGGGATGAAGGGGAGACTCTTGTTCTCCTTCACCCGCCGGGCGACCTCGGTCCCGTCGATCGTCGGCATCATGACGTCGAGCAGGACGAGATCCGGCGGATCCTGCTCGATCATGCGCAGCGCGATGTCCCCGTCCGAGGCGGTGGAGGTGCGATAACCCCACGCCTCGAGGCGGGTCTGCAGGAGATCGACGTTGTCCTCGTGGTCGTCGACGATGAGGATGCGCGCCGGGCGCTCCTCGGCCCTCGGCGGCGTCGACCCGTTGTCGGTCGACGCCACGCCCTCAGGCGGCATTGCCCGTTCCGAGGAACCGCTGCACCTCGGCAACCACCGCGCGCGGCTCGCATGGCTTCGCCAGATAACCGTCGCAGCCGACTTCCATCGCCTTCTCCCGGTCGGACGCGAGCGCATGCGCGGTGAGCGCGATGATCGGGATCGCGCGCGTCTGCGGGTCGTGCTTCAGGACCTGGGTCGCTTCCCAGCCGTCGATGATCGGGATCGAGATGTCCATCAGGATCAGGTCGGGACGCTCGCTGCGAGCCTTCGAGATCCCTTCCTCACCGTTCAACGCCTCCGTCACCTTGTAGCCGAAGTGGCGAAGAATCGTGGAATAGACGATGCGGTTGTCTTCGTTGTCCTCGACGAGGAGAACGGTCTTCCCATTGGGCGTCATGCCAGTCCTCGCGCTGCTCGCGCGCGAGGAGGACGTCTCCCCGCCTGGCTCGGCGAGCGTAGCAGTATCGTGTGATGTCACAAAGTATTCCGGGTTGACCGGAGCGTATGCAAAAAAGTCTCCCGGAACCTGAACGGGGGACGGCCCGAACTACGTTTAAGCCTATCAGAAGCAAGATTCTTACCATCCAGGAGGGTCTTCCGTACGATGTCCTACGCCCCCAATCCGACCCGTCCAGGGACCGCGACACGAGAAACAGCCGGTACCCGAGCCGGAGGGCGCGACCGGTCGCTCGGCGAGTCCCGCTCGTCACGGGGCCAATCCGGATCGACGACGGCGCCTCGCGGCGTCCCCCGCGGCCGGTCATATGAGGAGGCCCGCGATTGGGGCCAGATCGCGCTGGTGGCCGGCGGGGTGGCCGCGGGCGCGGCGATCGGCGCCGGGATCGCGCTCCTCTTCACCGACCAGACCGGCCCGGAACGCCGCGCCGGGATCGCGAGGCACGCACGCCGTTTCGGTCACGATGCC
>JABFXM010000236.1 GCA_013361745.1 Gemmatimonadaceae bacterium
GGCACCACGACACCGGCCTCACGCGATGCCTGCTCGCAGAGCTGATCGCTCGGCGTCGAGAGGTTGCCAAGGACGGCGGCCATCGCGCCCGGGCGGCGCACGCCGGCCTCGTACATCAGCTCCCCGCGCCGCCGCACGAGCGTCGTCGCCGCCGTGGGCGTGAGGGCGCCGGCGGCGGCGTAGGCGGTGAACTCGCCGAGCGAATGGCCGGCCGCGGCGCGCACGAAGGGCGCGAGCCGGTCACGGACGACCGCCCAGACGGCCAGCCCGTGCGCGAGCAGCGCCGGCTGCGCGTTGTGGGTCAGCGTCAGCTCCTCGGCCGGCCCGTCGAAGCAGAGCGTCGACAGCGGCGCGCCTAACGCGCGGTCGACGCTCGCGAACAGCTCGCGGGCGGCGGGATGCGCGGAGACGAGATCCTTCGCCATTCCCGGCTTCTGCGACCCCTGGCCGGGAAAGAGCAGCACGATGTCCATAGTGCGACGTGCTAGAGGCGGACGACCATCGAGGCCCAGGTGAAGCCCGCTCCGAACGCGACCATCAGGATCTTCGATCCCTCGTGCGCACGCCCCGACCGGATCACTTCGTCGAGGGCGATCGGGATCGACGCCGACGAGGTGTTCCCGTAGCGATCGACGTTGACGTAGACCTTGTCCATCGGGATGTTCGCGTGCTTCGCCGTCGCCTCGATGATGCGGACGTTGGCCTGATGGGGGATCAGCAGGTCGATGTCGTTGCCGGTGAGCTTCGCGCCGTCGAGGGCGCGGTCGGCCGCGTCGGCCATCGAGCGCACCGCGTGCTTGAACACCTCGCGCCCGGCCATCTTCACGTAGTGCGAGCGGTCGGCGAGCACCTCGGCGGAGAACGGCGTCGTCGCGCCGCCGTTAGGCCGGTACAGGAGCTCGGCGAGCGTCCCGTCGCTGCGCATGTAGGCGGAGAGGATGCCATGACCCGCGTGCCGTCCCTGCGAGCGCTTGAGCACCACCGCGCCCGCGCCATCGCCGAAGAGCACGCAGGTCGAGCGATCGGTCCAGGCGGTGATCGCGCTCAGCTTCTCGGCTGCGACGACGAGGATCGTCTCGCCGACGCCGGACATGATCATCCCCTCGGCGACCGTGAGCGCGTAGAGCCAGCCGGAACAGGCGGCGGAGACGTCGAACGCCGCGGCGCGACTGGCGCCGAGCTCCGCCTGCAGGTCGACCGCGGTCGCTGGCAGAAGGCGGTCCGGCGTCGCGGTGCTGACGACGATGACGTCGATCTCGCCCGCGTCCACCCCCGCGCGCTGCATCGCCTGGCGCGACGCCTCCGCGCCCATCGAGCACGCGGTCTCGGTCTTCGCGATGTGGCGCTCGTGGATGCCGGAGCGCTCGACGATCCACTCGTGCGACGTCTCGATGCCGATGGCAGCGAAGTCGTGGTTCGTCATGACGTGGGCGGGAATGCCACGCCCCGTGCCCGCGATGTACGCGATCGGCCGTTTCACGCTTTCACCTCTTCGCCTTCGGCGAGCCGTCGTCCGATGTGATCGTTCATTCCCGACTCCGCCGCCTGCACGGCCTTCCTGATCGCGTTCTTCATCGCGCGGGCGGAGGATCGGCCATGCGAGATGATGCTCACGCCCTTCACGCCGAGGAGGGGCGCGCCACCATGCTCCGCGTAGTCGAGGGCGCCGAATGCCTTCTGGGCGGTCTCGCGGTCGAGCTTGAGCGCGCCGGCGAGCATCTTCATCACGGTCGGCGCGACCGCCTCGTAGAACTTGAGCAGGACGTTGCCGACGAAGCCGTCGCAGACGACGACGTCGAGCGGGCCCCGATCGCTCTCGCCACGCGGGATGTCGCGCCCCTCGACGTTGCCCTGGAAGTTGAGACCGGAGCTCGCGAGGAGCTGGTTCGCCTCCTTCACGACGGCGTTGCCCTTCTCCGGCTCCTCACCAATGCTCAGCAGCCCGATGGAAGGGTCCGTGCGCCCGAGCAGATCCTCGGCGTAGACGGCGCCGATGCGCGCGAACTGGACGAGCTCCGCCGCGGAGCAGTCGACGTTCGCACCCGAGTCGAGGACGACGATCGGATTGCGCGCGGTGGGAAAGAGCGTCGCGATCGCCGGCCGGGTCATCCCCTGATGCAGGCCGAGGATGAAGAGCGAGCCGGCCATCTGCGCGCCGGTGTTTCCGGCGGAGACGAAGCCGTCGGAGCGCCCGTCGGCCTGCAGCTGCAGGCCGACGGCCATCGAGCTCTCGGGCTTCTTGCGAACGGTGGTCGGCTTGTCCGTCATCTCGATGACGTCGGGCGCCTCGATGATCTCGAGACGCGCGCGCTGACCGGCGCCGCCCGCGTACTCCCCGCTGAGGAGCTTCGAGAGCGTCGCTTCGATGACCGCGGTCTGGCCGACGAGCTGGATCGAATGGGCCGCGTCGAGCTCGGCGAGAGCCTGCAGCGCGCCGGCGATGGGGGCTTCGGGGGCGAAGTCGCCCCCCATCGCGTCCAACGCGATCCGAGCCAAGCTTACGCTTCCGCGGCTTGGATGCGCTGCTCACCGGCGTAGAAGCCGCACTCCTCGCACACGTGGTGCGGGCGCTTCATCGCCTGGCAGCGGGGGCACTTCTGGATCGCGATCGCGGGCGCCTTCTTGTGGGTGTTGCGGGCGCGCTTCTTCCGCTTCGAGGTACGTCGCTTCGGGACGGCCATTGGAGTCGAGTCGAGTGAGAGAGTGTCGAGGGCGTGAAATCGCCTAGTGCTTCGGATGACCGCCCTTCGCGCCGCGAAGCGCGTCCCAGCGGCTGTCGGAGCGTTCCGCGCAGTCACAGGTGGTGACGTTGCGGTCCGCGCCACATGTCGGACAGAGGCCTTTGCAGTCCTCGGAGCAGAGCGAATACGAAGGCGCGAGGAGCAACCACTGCTCCCGCAGCGCCGGCCGGAGGTCGAGCTCGTTGGCGCGCGCGTCGATCAGGTAGACGTCCGGATCTTCCGCCGCGTCGGCGTCGTCCTCCTCCGCGAAGATGAGGTGCATCTCGTCCTCGATCTCCTCGGCGACGTCGCCGAGACAGCGCCGACATTCCGCGCGGAGCATCCCCTCGAGCCGGCCGTGGAAGTAGAACTTTCCAGGGCCCGCCTTGGAGACGCGTCCGGTGACGCTGATGGAGCCGTCGGGGCGCGGGTCCCCTTCCTTCCAGACCGGATCGTCCGGCGCGAGCTCGCCGGCAACCTGGACCGGGTGGCTCTCGAGCGAACGCAGGTCATAGGACAGCATAGCCAGCAAATTTACCCGATCGGCGGTGCGGACACAAGTCGCTTGGCCGTCGTCAGTTAGGGCGGGCTTCAGGTGCGACGTGGGAGTTGACGTGGGACGGGTTCCACGTTGACGTGGGATTTGACGTGG
>JABFXM010000534.1 GCA_013361745.1 Gemmatimonadaceae bacterium
GACGCGACGCGCGTGATCGATGATCACGCGCGTCGCGTCGTTGGAGATCCTCAGTCCTTGCCGGAGCGCTTACGGCGCCGCGCTTCGGCGGCCTTCAGCTGGCGCGCCTCGCTCGGCTTCACGTAGTGCCGCTTCCGGCGGAGATCCTTCAGGATCCCGGAACGGAGCATCTTCTTCTTGAACGCCTTGAGCGCCCAATCCAGGCGGTCGCTCTCTTCGAGAACTACTTCGATCATGAACGCTCCGGTATGGTGTTACGCGACCTTCGAGACGTTCTCGGCCGAGGGGCCCTTTTCACCCTGAACCATGTCGAACTCCACGCGATCGCCTTCGGCGAGCGTCTTGAAGCCCTTCCCCTGGATCGCCGAGTAGTGGACGAAGCAATCCTTCGAGCCGCTCTCGGGAGTGATGAAGCCGAAGCCCTTCGCGTCGTTGAACCACTTCACGGTGCCGGTGGTGCGTGCCATCTGTCGAATCTCCGAAATTGTAGTCTGTGCTCGGAGTCCGGTCCCACCGTCCCACCGATCACATGCCGCCACGAGCCCTTCTCGCGACGCTCCGCGCCCGATGGGCACGCGTCGTGCCTTTCGGCGCGAACCCGGAATATAGAGCGTCAGACCGGCACGCGTCAACGGTTTCCCACAACCGGCATCCTTCCTCAACCCGTTCGCCAGCGGTAACTTGCGCCCGCTTCCCCCTGTCCGAGCCGCCTCCGTCCGCGGCGGACACCGCGACCGATCCGGGTGACCACGCCAGCCTCTCCTCCGCCCATCCTCACGACAGGCGAACCGCGCACCGAGCGCCGTGAGCGACTCACCGGTCGCACCCTGTCGTACGCGCTCGCGATTGCCCTCGCGATCGGCGCGACCGTGCTGACGTGGGCGCTTCCAGGCTTCACGACGCGCGCCGTCTTCTTCTTCCATCTCACGGCGATCATCCTCGCCTCCTGGTACGGAGGCCGGCGCGCCGGACTGGTCTGCGCTCTCGCGAGCGCACTCCTCGTCCAGTACTTCATACTCGGCCCCGTTCGCAGCTTTCGCGTCGTCCACACCATGGACGCGGTGCGGCTCGCCGCATTCGTCGCACTCGGCACTCTGATCGGTGTGCTGAGCGGCGGCCTCCGCGACGCCATGCGACGGACCGTCGCGCAGGCCGAGGAGCTCCAGGATCAGGCCGTGGAGCTCGAGCAGCAGGTCGAAGAGTCGCAGGCGATCGCCGCCCAGCTCGAGGAAGCGAGCGAGGAGCAGCGACTCGGCGAGCTGGCCCTTCGCGAAAGCGAGCGACGGTATCGCGCTCTCGCCGAGGCGACGAGCGACATGGTGTGGAGCACCGATGCCAACGGCATCGTCGAGGACCTCCCCGGCTGGCGCGAGCTGACCGGCCAGACCGTCGAGCAGGTCCGCGGCACGGGCTGGCTCGACGCCCTGCATCCGGATGACCGGCCGAATGCCGAGCGCGTCTGGCGGGAAGCCGTCCAGCACCGCCGCGCCTACGCGAACGACTACAGGATCCGACGGAGCGACGGCAGCTACCGGTGGTTCCGTGCTCGCGGCGTCCCCGTCGTCGACGAGCGTGGCGAGATCGTGGAATGGGTCGGCACGCTGCGGGACATCGAGGACGAGCGACACGAGGAGCAGCGACGCGAGGAGGAGGAAACGCTCGTCAAGACCATTCAGCACATCGGCGGCACCCTTGCCGGTGAGCTGCAGCTCGAACGCATCGTGCAGACCGTGACGGATGCAGCGACGGTGATCACGGGAGCGGATTGTGGCGCCTTCTTCCACGTCGTCGACTCGGGCGGCGAGTCGTACTCGCTCTACGCGCTCTCCGGCGCGGCGCGCGAGGCGGGCGAGACGGATCCGTTACGAAACGGCACGCCGCTCTTCGTGCCAACCTTCGAGGGCACGGCCATCGTCCGAAGTGACGACATCACCGCGGACCCGCGCTACGGACGGATGGCGCCGAGCCACGACATGCCGGAGCGGCACGCGACGGTGCGCAGCTACCTCGCCGTCCCCGTGGTGTCGCGCGGAGGCGCGGCGCTCGGCGCGTTGATCTTCGGTCATCCGGAACCCGGGCGGTTCACCGCGCGCCACGAGCGGATCGTCTCCGGGATCGCCGGCTGGGCCGCCGTCGCCATGGACAACGCGCGACTCTACGAGGCCGAGCGCAGCGCGCGCCGCGAGGCGGAAGCCGCGAGCCGCGCGAAGAGCGAGTTCCTCGCGATGATGAGCCACGAGCTGCGCACGCCCTTGAACGCGATCGGCGGCTACGCCCAACTGATCGCGATGGGAGTCCGCGGACCGGTGAGCGAGGCGCAGGTGGCGGACCTCGAGCGCATCGCGCGCAGCCAGCGCCACCTGCTCTCGATCATCAACGACATCCTCAATCTCGCGCGCATCGAGTCGGGACAGGTCACCTATCAGATCGAGGACGTCGACCTCGTCGAGGCGCTCGCCGGCGTGCAGCCGCTCGTCGCGCCTCTCGTCGACGCGAAGGGTCTCGCGCTCACGATCGAGACGGACGGCTGTTCCGCGGTCGCCCGCGCCGACGGCGAGAAGGTGCGGCAGATCGTTCTCAACCTGCTCTCGAACGCGGTGAAGTTCACCGACGGCGGCGGCTCCATCAGGGTCGGCTGCGAGGCCGACGATGCGCTCGTTCACATCGTCGTCGCGGATACCGGCGCGGGGATTCCCTCCGAGCGGCTCGACGCGATCTTCGAGCCTTTCGTGCAGATCGACACCTCGCTCACCCGCACGCGCGAGGGCACGGGGCTCGGCCTCGCGATCTCACGCGATCTCGCTCGGGGAATGGGCGGGAGCCTGACGGTCCAGAGCGCGGTGGGCGTCGGCTCGACCTTCCGCCTCACGCTTCCCCGCGCTTCCACCTGACGTCAGACGCGCCGGGCGCCGATCGTCACTTCCAGCACTCGACGAGCACCGTCACCTGGCGGCCGATCTCGCCGACGTCGGCGTTGCTGTGACGCTCGGCCGACTGCGCGCTGCGGTACGCCACGCCCTGGGTGCGGAGGAAGTCGCGCGCCACCGCCGCCTTCACGGCGAAGTTCACGTTCTGCGGGATGTCGCCCGTCTCCTCCGCGACCACCTTCGCATTGAGCTTCGTCACGACGACGCCGACGACGTTACCGCTCGCGTCGAAGAGAGCGCCGCCGCTGCTCCCCGGCTGCACCGGAGTGCTCATCTGCAGCAGGTGCAGGTCGTTGTAGAGACCCGCGAGGGCGTTCACGCTACCGGTCGAGACGTTCACCTGATCGGCGAGCAGCCCCGCGAGCGGAAAGCCGACGGCGACGACGTCGTCGCCGGGCCGGACCGCCGGGTCGCTGCGGACCGTCGCGGTCGGACCGGCGGGA
>JABFXM010000010.1 GCA_013361745.1 Gemmatimonadaceae bacterium
GTCGCGCGCCCCGCTCCCGGCAGCGCGTGAGAGGCGAGCCGCGCGAGCGGGCCCCGGCCGACCATCACCGCGTCGTCGTACTCGACGCGCGTCGGACGCCAGCGGAGCTTCGACTCGTCGGGGCCCGTCGAGAGATTCACCTCGCGTATTCCCTGCGCCATCGCCCAGCGCAGCGCTTCGGCGACGACGGTGGTCATCACGCTGTAGCGTCCCCACACCGGATCGTAGCCGGAGTAGGAGAGGTACATGCGGTCGCCGAAGACGAACCCCATCCGCGTCGCGACGATCTGCCCCGCGATCTCGAGCTGGAAGACGCGCACCATCCCGCGCGCCGCGAGCCGCGCGGCGACGTCGTGCAGGAAGCGGCGCGCCTGCGGTGAATCGAAGACGTCGCGATGGACGATGGTGTCGGTACGCTGCGCGCGCATCCCGTGCAGAGCGATGAGCCGGTCCACCGCCGCGGCGATCAGCGCCGGATCCTCGACGACGCGGAAGCTCCACTCGTGCGCGTCGCGCGCGAGGGAGTTGTAGCACTTGCGCAGCGACTCCTTCAGGTTGCGCGGGAAGCCGGCCTTGAAGTCGTCCCAGCTCGCGGGGAGCGCGAGGATGAAGGCGGGGGTCTCCTTCGTCACCACCACCGGACCCACCGACCGCAGGCGCTCCAGTCCCGGACCGCTTCGCCGGACGCCGCACCACTGCACCCATTTCTGGCCACCGCGCCTGGTCACCCAGCGCGCGAGCGTCTCGAGCACCTCGCCCTCGTCCGCGGCGTCGACGAGCATCCCGCGCAGCTCGGTGAGGTTCGGGTCGGTGCCGATCGGCTGCAGCGCGCGCGCGACGCGGACGCCGGCGACGCGGAAGCCGGTGTGCATCATCGGCGCGATCGCGACGAGCGTTCCCGCGGCGTCGCGCACGACGAAGAGCTGCAGCGTGTCGCGCATCGCCCCCGAGGTGCGACGCATGTGCGCCCACCACGCGGCGGCCCACTCGAAGGTCATGAACGGCAGCGCGTCGCCCGCGCGCTCGAAGAGCGCCCGCCATTCCGGGGCGAGCGACTCGAGCTGCGCGGGGCTGGTCAGGCAGTCGACACGGAGCGGCGTGCCATTCGCCGGCGGCGACCTGCGCGCGGTCGTCGCCGCGATCTCCTTCGACAGCATTCTCCGATCGATCCCCGTGTCCGATGTGCGCGCGCAGGCGAGGCGGAGAATACTGGGAGCGGATACGAGACGCAAGAAAACCGGCGCTGTCGCCGGTCCGTCGCGGCTCCCCCGGGCCGCGCGCGGGGTGGCTGTGCATGGAATCGCGCGACGCGCGTCCCATGCACATCACCGCGGAGGGGTCAGCTGCTCTTGCGGTCGCCCTTGTCGCCCTGCCCGTGCTTCGCCTCGTGCTCTGCGTCGCGCTTGCGGTCCTGCGACAGCGAACGACCGACGTCGTCCTGCTCCTCGGTGAACTGGCCCTGCTCGTCACGCCGGACGTAGCGCTTGTCGCCTTCGTTGGGTTCGATGAGCTCGCGTTCTCTCGCCATCGGTGCACTCCTGGAATGAGATCGTGTTCCGAAGTGCACGGCGAGTGCCACCTCACCCCGCCGAGGTCGTCATGCCCCGCGTCACATCCATCTCCCCCGTCTCCTTCCTCGCACTCGTCGTGCTCACCGCGTGCTCCGTCGCGCCGGCGCAGCGCGCGCGTACCTCACCCACACCGGCCACCGCGACGCAGAAGGCCGACGTCGACCACGCCGCGCCCGCGCCCGGCGAGGACGCGCTCGCGCGGCTGCTCGTGCGCCAGGCCGACATCGGCGTCGAGGTCGAGAAGCCGGATGCAGCCAGCGAGCGGGTGGTGGCGCTCGCTCCCGCGCTCGGCGGCTACGTGGAATCGTCGGGTGGCGGCCGCGATCCGATCACCCGCGACGACCGGCACGTCATCCTGCGCGTGCCGAGCACCACGCTCGACGCGGCGATGGACTCCGTCGCGCGGCTCGGACACGTCGTCTCGCGGTCGCGCAACGCGGAGGACGTCACCGACGACGTCGTCGATCTCGACGCACGGGTGACGAGCCTGCGCGCGAGCCGCGACCGGCTGCGTCAGCTGCTCGACCGCGCGACGAGCGTGACCGAGGTGCTGACGGTCGAGCGCGAGCTCGCGCGCGCGCAGGCGGAGCTCGACAGCCTCGAGGCGCGCCTCACGCGCGCCCGCGGTGAGGTGAGCCTCGCGCGACTCAGCGTCGATCTGAAGCGCCGGCACGTCCTCGGACCGATCGGCCTCGCGCTGAAGGGACTCGGCTGGTTCGCGGCGAAGCTGTTCATCATCCGCTGACGCGGTCGGGTGTCGCGCCGCTTGCAGTTCCGCGCGCCGGTCGCATATCGTAGCGCTGATGGCGACCCGTGATGACTCCGACATGGTGGTGTCGCGTACGACGACCCCCGCCATCTTCGCCGACCCGGTCGCGCGCGAGCTGCTCGAGGAGCGGCGCGACCAGGCGGAGCGGCTGCTCAATCGCGTCCGCATCGTCGTGCTTCTCCTGCTCGGCGCCGCCGCCCTCGTCTACGCGCCGACGCTCTCGCCCGCGCTCGACCGCGCCAACGCGAGCGTCCTGCTTCCGACGCTCGCCTGGGCGCTGGCGCAGGAGCTCTGGCTCGGCCGGCGCGACCGGCTGCCCGGCTGGATCACGATCGTCAACCCGATCGTCGACATCACCGCGGTGAGCGCGATCATCGTCGGCTACGGGCTCGCGTCCTCGGCCGACCTCGCGCTGAAGAGTCCCGTCGCGCTCACCTACTTCCTCGTCCTCGCGGGCCGCCCGATCGCGTCGTCGGTGCGGAAGACGATCGCCGCCGCGACCGCGGTCGTCGTGCAGTACGCGGCGGTCGTCCTCTTCTTCGTCGTCAGCGGGCGCGCGACGCTCGCGACGCCGCTCACCGCGTCGGTGGCGAGCGGGATCTCCGCCCTCGACGAGGGCGCGAAGATGCTCTTCCTCGCCCTTGGCGGCGCGCTCGCGGTCTATGCCACGCTCTGGCACGAACGCGTCGTGCACGGCTACCTCCTCGAGACGCGCGAGCGCGTTCGGACGCAGGACCGGCTCGCCGAGGCGCAGCTGCAGTCGCTGCGGCTCCAGCTGCAGCCGCACTTTCTCTTCAACACGCTGAACACGATCATCGCCCTCATCGGTCCCGAGCCGCGCGCCGCGGAGCGGATGGTCGCGGGGCTGAGCGAGCTGCTCCGCGCGTCGCTCCGTCTCGCTGACGAACAGGAGGTGCCGCTGGCGCGCGAGCTCGATCACCTGCAGCTCTACGTCGAGATCCAGCAGACGCGCTTTGGCGAGCGGCTCGGGGTCGACGTCGACGTCGACCCCGCGGTGCGCAACGCGCTCGTGCCGAGCCTTCTCCTGCAGCCGCTCGTCGAGAACGCGATCCGGCACGGCATCGCGCCCCGCGCCGCGGGAGGGCACATCTCGGTGCGCGCCTCGCGCGACGCCGACGAGCTGCGGCTCGAGGTCCAGGACGACGGCGTCGGTGCGACCACTCGCGACGGCGCGCTGCCGCGCGAGGGCGTGGGACTCGGCAACACGCGCGAGCGGCTGCGCCGCCTGCACGGCCGACGGCAGCGCTTCGCCTGGGAGAGCCGGCCCGGCGCGGGGTTCGCCGTGCGCATCGCGCTCCCCTTTCGCACGGAGGGACCGGGGGCATGAGCCTTCCCGCCGCGCCTAACGCTCCGACGGCGGGGATCATCCGCGCCGTCGTCGTCGACGACGAGCCGATCGCGCGCCGCCACCTGCGCGCGCTCCTCGCCGCCGATCCCGAGATCAGCGTCGTCGCCGAGTGCGCGACCGGCGCCGAGGCGGTGACCGCGATCCGGCTGCACCGGCCGGAGCTGGTCTTCCTCGACATCCAGATGCCGGAGCTCGACGGCGTCGGCGTCGCCGACACGATCGGCGCGCGCGCGATGCCCCTCACCGTCTTCGTCACCGCGCACGACGACCGCGCCCTCGACGCCTTCCGCGTGCACGCGGTGGACTATCTCCTCAAGCCGGTCGACCGCAACCGCTTCGCGGCCGCGCTCGCGCGCGCGAAGGACATGCTGCGCGGCCGCATCGCGCGCGACCCGGCGCGCTTCGAGGCGATGCTCGCCGCGCTCCGGCCGATGCGCGCGCTGCCGACCGACGCACCGGGTGAGCGGCTCGCCGTGCGCGTGGAAGGCCGCACGATGCTTCTCCGCGCGCGCGAGATCGACTGGATGAGCGCGGACGACAACAACGTCATCATCCACGCCGGGGGCCGGACGCTGCGCATCCGCGACACGCTGAGCGCGGTCGCCGAGCGTCTTCCGCAGGGATTCGTGCGCGTCCACCGCTCCGCCCTCGTCAACTCGTCGCGTGTGAGCGAGGTGCGCTCAGCGGAGCAGGGTGAGTACGAGATCGTGCTCGGCGACGGAACGGTGATCCAGACCGGACGCCGCTTCCGCGACGCGGTCCACGCGCTCGTCGGACGCGGTCGCACGTAGCGCGAAGACGCGCAGCGTCGTTCGCCCCGCGATCGGCGTCGCTCGCCCCGACCGTGTAAGGGTCGGCGTTGCGCAGGGGTGGCCGAGCCATACGTTGGCGAAGAAACCTGCACAATGGAGGGTTCGATGCGTGACCTCAGGTTCGCGCTCGCGGGATTGATCGGCGTGATCGCGTTCGCCGCGTGCGGTGGCGGCGGAAACAGCACCGCTCCCGGGGGCGGTGGCGCGGTCGGTGGTGGTGGCGGCACCGGCGGGGGTGGAGTGCTCGTGCACGCGCAGCGGGTGACGGCGACGACGTCGCTCACCTTCCAGCCGAGCACCGTGACGATCGCGCCCGGCGACACGATCTACTTCACCTTCGAGACGGTGCAGCACAACGTCGTCTTCGACACGCAGGGCTCGCCCGGAAACGTCGGGACGAGCTCGAGCATCACGGTGAAGCGCCAGTTCCCGACCGCGGGGACGTACGACTACCACTGCAGCCTGCACGCGGGGATGACCGGCTCGGTCACCGTGCAATGAGTTTTGGTCGCGAGCCTCTCTGGTGTGCCGCGCTCGTCGCGGGCGCGGTCGTCGCGCCCGCCGCGGCCGCACAGTGTCGCCCGCCCGCGAGCTCGAACGAAGCGAAGCTGCTCGCGTACTACGCGGCGCCGATCGTCTTCGCGCCGCAGGGCACACCCGGACCGGTGACGCGCGGGCTGGCGTTAGGCGGCGAGCTGACGTACATCCCCGAGCCCGATCCCTCGCTGCAGCGCACGGGCCTCTGCTTCACCCCGAAGCAGGAGTCGACCCAGCTCTCCCCGGTCTTTCCGCGGCCGCGTGTCGCGCTCGGGCTGCCGGGAAGGCTGCTCGTCGAGGCGAGCTACCTGCCGCCGCTGAAGGTCGCAGGCGCGCAGGCGAACATGTTCAGCGGCGCGATCTCGATCTCGCGCATGCTGCTCGCCCTCGACGGCAGGCCCGTGCTCTACGGCGCGGCCCGCGTGCACATGACGCGCGGCTGGGTGCGCGGCGCGATCACCTGCGCGAAGAGCGCGCTGCAGACGCGCGACTCGAGCGCCCCCTGCTACGGGACGTCGCCATCGCGCGACACCTTCCACCCGAACATGTGGGGGATCGACGGTTCCATCGGCCGCGCGTTCGTTTCGGGACGGCTCGACCTGTACGCGGGCGGCGGGGTGAACTGGCTCGCGCCGCGCTTCCGCGTCGGCTTCACCGACGGCAGGGGGCTCGTCGACAGGACGCGCGTCGAGGTCGACCTGCGACGTGCCGCGTGGTTCGCCGGAGGAAGCTGGCGGGTGCTCGGCCCCTGGTCGGCGACGGGTCAGGTGTACGGCGTCCCCGCGGACGTCACGCTCTTCCGGCTCGGCGTGATGGGCCCGGTCGCGCGCTGGCGATAGTCTCGGTCGTGAATCCCGTCGGGCCCGGTCGCGTCAGGCGCGACCGGGCCTCTTGTTTTCGGGTGACGCGCCCGCCTGGCTGAGAGTCCTAACTTGAGTCACCCAGCACACGGACCACCCATGGCCAGACCCACACCGATCGCCGTGCGAACCGGCCTGGTGCTCGACGCGCTCACCCCCGAGGCGACGCTCGAGCTCTCGGTCGTCATCCCCTGCCTGAACGAGGCGGACACCATCGCGGTCTGCGTCGGGAAGGCGCTGCGCGCGATCGAGACCATGGGGATCAGCGGCGAGGTCGTCGTCGCCGACAACGGCAGCACCGACGGCTCGATCGAGATCGCCGAGCGTGAGGGCGCGCGCGTCGTGCACGTCGCGGCGAAGGGCTACGGGAGCGCGCTCATGGGCGGGATCGAGAGCGCGCGCGGCCGCTACGTCGTCATGGGCGACGCCGACGACAGCTACGACTTCAACGAGCTGCCGAAGTTCGTCGCGAAGCTGCGCGCGGGGTACGAGCTGGTGCAGGGCTGCCGGCTTCCCGCCGGCGGCGGCGCGGTCGCGACCGGCGCGATGCCTTTCCTCCATCGCTGGTGGGGGAACCCGATGTTCTCGTGGATGGTGCGCCGCTGGTTCCGTGCGCCGATCCACGACGTGCACTGCGGGATGCGCGGCTTCACGAAGGAGCTCTACGCCCGCCTCGATCAGCGCTGCACGGGGATGGAGTTCGCCTCCGAGCAGGTGATCAAGGCGAGCATCCACGGGGCGCGGATCGCCGAGGTTCCGATCACGCTGCACCGCGACGGCCGCACCTCGCACGCGCCGCACCTGAAGACCTTCCGCGACGGGTGGCGGCATTTCCGCTTCTACCTGCTGTTCAGCCCGCGCTGGCTCTTCCTGCTTCCCGGGCTCGTGCTCGGGCTGCTCGGCGTCGCGGGCTACGCGCTCGCGATGCCGCAGACGCGGATCGGCACCGTCACCTTCGACGTGAACACGCTGCTCTTCGCGAGCCTCGCGATCATCTGCGGCTACCAGTCGGTGCTCTTCGCGCTGCTGACGAAGTTCTTCGCGATCGGCGAGGGGCTGCTGCCGTACGACGCGCGCATCGCCCGCATCGGGAAGATCCTGACGCTGGAGCGCGGGCTCGTCCTCGGTGCGGTCACCGCGGTCGCGGGGCTGGCGATGCTCGTCGCGACGATCCTGCAGTGGCGGGCGCACGGCTTCGGCCCGATGAACTACGCGACCTCGCTGCGGCTCTCGATCCCCGGCATGACGCTCACCGTGCTCGGCTTCCAGACCTTCCTCTGGAGCTTCTTCGTGAGCGTGCTCGCGCTGAAGCGGCGATGAGCGTCGCGAACGACGCCGCGCAGGCACCCGAGTTCGACGCCTACGCCGCGCGCTACGACGAGGCGCTCGCCGCGGGACTGAGCGTCACCGGCGAGGACAAGGACTACTACGCGCGCGGGCGGATGCACTGGCTGGCCCGGCGGCTCCGCGCGTCAGGCATCGCGCCGCCGGCGACGGTGCTCGACTTCGGCTGCGGCCTCGGCGCGAGCACGCCGCTCTTTCTCGACATCCTCGACGCGAAGCAGGTCGTCGGGGTGGACGTCTCCGAGGGGCTGCTCGACCGGGCGCGCGCGGCGTTCGCCGGCGAGCCGCGCGCGCGATTCCGCTCGATCGACGGCTACGAGGCGCCGGCGACGGCGGACCTCGCCTTCGTGAACGGCGTCTTCCACCACATCCCGCCCGACGATCGCGCCGGCGCGCTGTCGTACGTGCGACGCACGCTGAAGCCCGGCGGCCTCTTCGCCTTCTGGGAGAACAACCCCTGGAACCCGGGGACGCGCTGGATCATGAGCCGCGTCTCCTTCGACGCGAACGCGATCACGATCACCCCGCCGGAAGCGCGACG
Organism: Gemmatimonadaceae bacterium; assembly: GCA_013361745.1. Taxonomy (GTDB): domain Bacteria; phylum Gemmatimonadota; class Gemmatimonadetes; order Gemmatimonadales; family Gemmatimonadaceae; genus JABFXC01. The sequence goes on from JABFXM010000010.1 coordinate 7,804, forward strand.
ACTGCTCCGCGCCGCGGGGTTCGAGATCGTCGAGACCGACTTCCTCTTCATCTTCCCGCGCGCGCTGCGCCTTCTGCGCCCGCTCGAGCGTCCGCTGGCCCGGCTGCCGTTAGGCGGGCAGTACATGGTGCTCTGCCGGGCGCAACGCTGACCGCCGCCGCTCCTCTCACGTGCTGATCAGACTTCCCCTCGCGCTCGCGATCGCCCTCCTCCTCGCCTGGTACGTGCCGTTCGTCCGCACCGCCGGCGAGCGCTTCGCGCGCTGGCTCGAGCATCCGCGCTGGGCGCCGCTGGCGATCGCGCTGCTGACGACGGTCATCCTCACCCTCGCCTGGGGGTCGTGGCGCGAGATCCCGATCATCCACGACGAGGCGTCGTATCTCTTCCAGGCGAAGCTCTTCGCGAGCGGGCACTGGACGGCGCCCTCGCCGCCGGTGCCGGAGTTCTTCGAGCAGTTCCACGTCTTCGTCGTCCCACACTACGCGTCGAAGTATCCGCCCGGCCACGCGCTGCTGATGGTGCCCGGGATCTGGCTCGGCCTCCCGGGGATGATGCCGGTGCTGCTCAGCGCGGCCGCGGCGGCGCTCGTCTTCTCGATCGCGCGCCGCATCACGAACGCGACGATCGCCTTCTGGACCTGGGTCTGGTGGATCTCGACGCCCTTCGTGCTCTGGATCCTCGCGTCGTACTTCTCGCAATCGACCTCGATCTTCGTCTGGATGCTCGGCTGGTACGCGCTGGTTCGCTGGCGCGAGGGCGGGGAGCAATGGCTGCTCCTCGTCGCGGCGAGCGTCGCCTGGCTCGCCTTCACCCGTCCGCTCACCGCGGTCGCGTACGCGCTCCCGGTGGGCGTCTACGTCCTCTGGCGCGTCGCGCGCACGAAGCAGTACGCCTCGCTCGGCCGGGCGATGGCGCTCGGCGCGGCGATGCTGCTCGTCATCCCCTTCTGGAGCGCGAAGACCATCGGCAGCGTCCGCGAGACGCCGTACGCGCTCTACTCGCGGATGTACTTCCCGTGGGACTCGCCCGGCTTCGGTCTCGACTCGACGCCGCCGATGCGCGCGCTCCCGCCGGACATGGCGCTGATCGCGAAGTACACCGCGCCGACGCATCGCGACTACGTGCCGGCCGCGCTGCCGGCGACCTTCGCCGCGCGCGCCTTCTACGTCGCGAAGGACGTCTGGGGTCCGCCGCGGGTGATCCTCTGCGTCCTCGCGCTCATCGGACTCACCGCGCTGACGGCGGAGCTGGCGTTCGGGCTCGCCTCGGCCGTCTCGCTCCTCGTCGCGTATCTCTGGTTCGGCCACGGCGCGACGTGGACAGTCTATTACACCGAGACGCAGCCGGTGCTCGCGATGCTCGTCGCGCTCGGCTTCTGGCGCCTCCTGAACCTGCGCGTCCCCTCGCCCGACGGGTCGCCGCGGGCGCGTGTGCCACGCCCGCTGGTCGCCGGGATGTCGCTCCTCGTCGCCGTGATGGCGGTCCAGTTCACCTGGTTCATGATCGTCGCCGCGCACAACACCGTCGTCCAGGCGCGCGACTACCAGAAGACCTTCATCGACGCAATCTCACGCATCCCCGATCGGAAGGCGATCGTCTTCGTCCGCTACGCCGACGATCACAACCCGCATCTGAGCCTCGTCTACAACGATCCCGATCTCGCGGACGCGCCGCGCTGGATCGTCTACGACCGCGGCGCCGACAACGAGCGCCTTCTCCGCGCCGCTCCCGGTCGGACCGCGTACATCTACGACGAGCCCCGCCACCAGATCCGCACCTGGGTCGCGGCCCAGGACACCGTGATGCCGAAGGAATCGCTGGCCGGAAGAACCGCGTCGCGATGAGGAGCTCGAGAAGCGATTGCTCTTGCTGGGAATAACAGAAGGCACGAAGGGCGCGAAGAGGTTTTCATGACAACCCTTCGTGCCCTTCGTGCCTTCTGTTCAATCAGCTAAGGCAAAAGGGTAACTTCCGATCAAACCCTTCGTGCCTTCCGTTCCAACCAGCAAGCGAGCCGGTTGCTTCAGTCCTTCCGCACCGGTCCTCGTCCTCGCGCCTCGACGGGCCAGGTCGTCTCGACCATGTCGTTGCGAACGCCGTGGATCTCGTCGAAGAGGTGGACGACGATGCACACGTGATTCGGCACGACGCGCACCATGTCGCCGATCTTCGGCTTCCAGTCGGAGTCGCCGAGCTCGATGATCCCGTGCTCCTCCGACATCCGCGAGACGACCAGCTCGGGTCGGTCGAGCAGCGCGCCGTAGCCTTCGCCCTCGGCGCCGCGCATCGGCTCCCTGCCTAACGCCTTGGCGCCGGCGTCGATCACCACCTGGCCGGGCACCGACGTGCTGATCACCGTCGCCGCGACGGTGAGCGCGCAGTCGTCCCAGCTGCAGGCACCGATCGCCGCGGTGACGCGGTCGTTGTAGACGTAGGTCCCCGGACGCACCTCGGTCAGCCCTTCGACCTCGTGCATGCGCCAGGCGGCGGGAGTCGAGCCGCCGCTCACCACCGGCGGCGTGAGCCCCTGGCGCTCGAGGGCGCGGATGGTCCGTCCGAGGTCGGCGTTGAGCTGCTCGATCGCCGGCCCCTGCTCCGAGACACGCTCGCGGATGTGCCCGGGATAGAACGCGATCCCCGCGTAGCGCAGCGGCGGGCTGCGCCAGACGAGTCGCGCGAGCTCCACCGCCTGCTCCGCGGTCGCGACGCCGACGCGCTTCATCCCGACGTCCAGCTCGATGTAGACGCCGATCTCGCGATCGACGACGCGCGCCGTGCTGGCGAGCTGCTCGATCGCCGTTGCCGAATCCACCGCGACGGTGATCCGCGTCTCGCGCGGGAGCGTCATCAGCCGCGCGAGCTTCGCCGAGCCGATCGCAGGATAGGCGAGCAGCAGGTCGCGCGAGACGTCGGCCATCACCTCGAGCTCGCGCGTCGTCGCGCAGGTCAGCCCGACGGCGCCGAGCCGCACCTGCTCGGCGGCGATGCGCGGCGACTTGTGCGTCTTCACGTGCGGTCGCAGCGAGAGCCCGTGCAGCGCCGAGTAGGTCGCCATCGCCTCGAGGTTGTGCGCGAGGCGATCGAGGTCGACGACGGCCGCCGGCGTCTCGAGCTCGGCGACGCTCTGCGGCGGGGGCGCGTCGGGAAAGCGCGGGAAGGCGGCGCGCCGGCCGCCCGGAGGATGCTTCATCGTCAGGCGCCGAGCCGGATGGTCTGGCCGGTGACGTCGCGCGCCGCGTCGGAGCAGAGCCAGCGCAGCGTGTCCGCGACCGACTCGCGCTCGACGTAGTTCTTGTCGGCGCCCATGTCGCTCACGTTCTGCGCGGTGCGGATCATCGTCGGCGCGATCGCGTTCGCGCGCACGCCGTTGTCGCGCTCCTCCTGCGACACGGCCTGCATCAGCGCGAGCACCCCCGCCTTCGACGCGACGTACGCGCTCATGTTCGCGATCCGCGAGCCGGGAAGCGCCGCCGCCGCCGCGAAGTACACGATCGATCCCCGGCCGCGGCGCAGCGCGGGCAGGAAGGCGCGCGTCGCGAGATACGCCGTCGTAAGTCCGATCGCGAACATCCGGTGCCAGACCGCGACGTCGCTCTCGGCGACCGGCCCGCTCATCGCGAAGCCCCCCGCGGCGGCGATGAGCGCGTGCAGCGGCGCGTCGGCGCTGCCTAACGCCTCGCGCGCGGCGCGGCCGACGTCGTCGGGGCTCGTCAGGTCGGCGACGACACCACGGACCTTCGCGCCGGTCTTCGCGAGCTCGGCGGCGCGCGCCTCGACCTCGCGATCGCGGTCGACGAGCGCCAGCGTCGCACCGTCGCGGGCGAACGCCGCCGCGACCGCCTCACCCACCTGCCCGGCCCGCCCGACACCGGTGATCACTACCAATCGCTCGCTCATCTCGGGCGGAATATGCCCTCGCATCGCGCGGGGTCAACGGCCTGACGAGCGACTGACGAGCGAATCCGGGGTCCGCGGTGCCATCGGATCGCTCCGTGCGGGGGCGAGCTGCTCGGGCGGTGACGCGGTGTGAACCTTCGATGACACTTCCGCAACACTTCCGCCGTGCTTCCGCGGTTCTCATGTAGTTCTCCCCGATGAACCGCGCGATGCCAGACCCGCTGACAGAGCTGCACGGGACCCGCGATCTCGCGACCTCCGTGCGGGTCGCGTCGAGGTCCGACCTCGGTCGAGCATCGCGCGATCGGGCAGCAAGAACGACGAAAGCACGGCGGAAGAAGCACGGGGCACTTCGGAAACGCTGCCACGCCCGTCGCCTGCGTCGGCTCGCCGACGAGGAGCCCGGTAGCGCGCGCGGAGCGATCCGATGTCACCCCATCGAGCCGCGAGGCTCAGCGCAGCGTCGCGTAGTATCGCAGCCCACCCGGTGTCGCACGGAAGCCGGCGAGCGCGAGCGCGGCCGCGTGGCGGCTCGTCACGGCGGGCCTGCCGTCGATCGTCTCGAGGACGAGGTCGCGCGGCGTCACCCCCTCGTGAAGGGCGCGAACCAGCGCGCGGGCCGCCTCTGTGACGTCTCCCTCGGCGATCTCCGGCGCGATCGAGAGTCGCTTGCCGCGTCCCTCCGACGACAGCAGCACGACACCGCCGCGCATCACCAGCAGCGCATCGCGACCGCGCGGCCGCTCGTGCACCGCGCGCGGCGGCTC
>JABFXM010000128.1 GCA_013361745.1 Gemmatimonadaceae bacterium
GTGATGGCGACGGCGAGGGCCGCGACGTCTCGCATGGCGGACACGCGGGTGCGGCGCGTCCCGGCGGTCGCGAGATGCGGGCGCGGGGTGCTCGTGACGATCGAGAGATGCGAGCGGCCGGTCCACGTGCGCACGCGCGCCATCGACGCCCGCCGGAGCGGGGGTCGGCTGCTCGAGCAGCTCGGAAACGTTTGCGGTGCGGGACGCAGGATCATGGGCCGTTGGGTAAAAAGAAAATCGCGTCACCGATGATGGGGCGAATCGACGACTCGCCGCTACGGCGCTGCACGTGCGCAGCGTTCGTTCTCATCGGGACGCGACTCCCTGCACGAAGACTAGCCCCGGGACCCGGCACTGTCAACGCGCGAGGAGGTCGCATGTCGTCGCGTGGTTGACCCTTTCCGCATCGTCCGATAGCTTTGACGACTCGGAATCGCGCGGCCATACGCGCGTCGCCGAACACGGAGAGATGGCCGAGTGGCTGAAGGCACCGGTTTGCTAAACCGGCATAGGGGGTCAACCTCTATCGAGGGTTCGAATCCCTCTCTCTCCGTCTCTTCAGGCTCGGGTGCCAGACGTAGCGCCGGATACCGGGCGACGACTGGCACCCGAGCCTTTTCGATTTCCTCGTCACACTCATGCCCGACTCCGTAACGCCGCGCGTTCGCTTCGCCCCCTCGCCCACCGGCTACCTCCACGTCGGCGGCGCGCGCACCGCGCTCTTCAACTGGCTCTACGCGCGCAAGCTCGGCGGCAAGTTCCTCCTCCGCATCGAGGATACGGACAAGGCCCGCAGTACCGACGAGAGCACGCGCGCGATCTTCGAGGGGCTCACCTGGCTCGGCTTGAGCTGGGACGAGGAGCCGGTCTATCAGGGAGCGAATCTCGAGCGGCATCGTCGCGACGCGGAGCGGATGCTCGCCAACGGCACCGCCTATCGCTGCTTCTGCACGCAGGCCGAGCTCGAGGAGCGGCGCAAGGAGGCGGAGGCGCGCAAGGAGAGCTTCAAGTACGATCGTCGCTGCTACAACCTGCCGCGCGCCGAGGTCGAGCGCCGCGTCGCCGCGGGGGAGCCGCACGTGCTGCGTTTTCTCGTCCCCGAGGGGACGACGGAGTGGGACGACCTCGTGCACGAGCGGATCGCCTTCCCGAACAAGGACATCGAGGATTTCGTCATCCTCCGCTCCGACCGCACGCCGATCTACAACATGGCGGTCGTGTCGGACGACATCGCGATGCGCATCACCCTCGTCATGCGCGGCGACGACCACATCTCGAACACGCCGAAGCAGATCCTCCTCTACCGCGCGTTAGGCGCGGAGCTCCCGGAGTTCGGCCACCTCCCGATGATCCACGGGCTCGACGGGAAGAAGCTGAGCAAGCGCCACGGCGCCACCGCCGTCGGCGACTATCAGCACCAGGGGATCCTCCCCGGCGCGATGCTCAACTTCCTCGCCCTTCTCGGCTGGTCCCCGGGGAACGACATCGAGGTGATGTCGCTCGAGCAGATGATCGCGCTCTTCTCCACCGATGGCCTGCAGAAGAAGGCGGCGATCTTCGACCCGAAGAAGCTCGAGTGGATGAACGGCCAGCACCTCAGCCGCACGCCGGCGGCCGAGCTCGCGCCGCGTGTCACGCCGCTGCTCGTCGCCGCCGGTCTCACCGCCGAGTCCGCATTGCACTCGAGGCAGCAGTGGTACGAGTCGCTGCTCGATCTGCTGAAGGTGCGCGCGCGGACGACCGACGACATCGTCCGCCAGGCGACGCCGTACTTCCGCGACGAGATCGAGTACGACCCGGATGCCGTCGCCAAGCAGTGGAAGGACGCCGCGGAGACGCGCAACGTTCTCGCGGCGACGCGCGAGCGGCTCGCGGCGACCGAGTGGGAGCCCGCGGCGATGGAGGAAGCGCTGCGGAAGCTCGCCGAGGAGCGCGGGATCAGCGGTGGAAAGATCTTCCAGCCACTGCGAGTCGCGCTCACGGGGCTCACCGTCAGCCCGGGGATCTTCGACGTGCTCGTGATGCTCGGCCGCGAGCGTTCGCTGCGGAGGATCGCCTCGGCCGAGGAGTGGCTCGCCGCGCGAGGAAGCGGTGCGAGAGATTAGAGATTCTTGACGGAGTCGCGCGACAGACCGTACATTAGCGTACCATCGTCAGACACTTATTCGCCGGGCGCCATGTGGCCCGGCGTCGCGCTATTGCGGAGGTCTCCCATGGCGGAGCCGCTCTCCCCGCTCGAGCAGAAGGTCTATCACTACCTGATAGACTACCTCGCCGAGAATACATATCAGCCGAGCATCCGCGACATCGCTCGTCAGTTCGGCATCAAGTCGACGAAGACCGTCTCGGATCTTCTGCAGGTGCTCGCCGTGAAGGGCTACATCCAGCGCGACCGCACACGGTCGCGTGGCGTGAAGCTGGTCGGCATCGGCGGCACCACAGGCACGCAGCCGGTGCCCTACTACGGGAAGATCCACGCGGGCGAGCCCGCTCTCCTTCCGGAGAACCGGCAGGGCTACATCACGATGGACCGGCGCTTCGTCCCCTCGGAGGACTCGTTCTACCTGAAGGTCGTCGGTGACAGCATGAACGGCCGCGGGATTCTCGACGGAGACTTCGTGCTCGTCTCGCAGGCGAAGCGCGCGCAGGACGGCGACATCGTCGCCGCGCGGTTAGGCGAGGAGGCGACGGTGAAGACGCTGACCCATCGCGGCGCGACGATCGTGCTCGAGCCGGCGAACCCCGCCGAACGCGCGATCAGCGTCGGCCCGAACGACGACTTCTCGATCCTCGGCGTCGTTTGCGCCGTGTTCCGGCCGCTGTGCGAGGAAAATACCCCCTGAATTGCAGGGGTCAGGGGCCGGGGGTAAGGGATCTGGATATGCGACGAGGGAGCGCCTAACGGCGCTCCCTCGTTCATCATCCAGCCGACCCCTGACCCCGACCCCTGACCCCTCCGTTACCGGGTTCCTTGCGTGACGACGGGCTGCTGCGGCTGCTGTTTCTGCTTCTCCGCTTCGGCCTCGCGGCGCTCGCGCTCCTTGCGGTCGCGGATCGCCTTCACCGCGGCGCGGAACTGCTCCTCGTTGATCCCGCGGCGGACCGCGTAGTTCATGTCCGCGTCGCGCAGGTTCCGCTCGCGGTCGCGGCTGATGTCGCCCTGGTACTTCGCGAGCGGGAGCTGGTAGAGCAGCGCGCTCGGGAGCGAGAACTTGCCGAGCTTGATCTTGTTCCGGTCGAGCCCCCACTCGCCGCCACCCTTCGTCGTGTAGACCCACGACGGGCGCGCGTCGGGGCCGAGCTCGGAGTTGCCCGCGAGGTTGAGCGAGTCGCGGTACCGCTGCAGTCTCGAGGTCAGCAGGCTG
>JABFXM010000018.1 GCA_013361745.1 Gemmatimonadaceae bacterium
GCGTCCGGCGCTCAGTGTCGCCGGCGGGCTCGCCGACCTCACGGACGGCGATCTGCGCTCACTGCTCGACGACATCGGCGCGCTCGGTGTCGATTCGCCATCCTTCGAGGAGCCGCAGCCGGTGCTCCCCGAGCTTCCTGGATCGGAGGGAACCGACTCATGATCTCCACGCGCCTCGCCAGTCGCGCGTTAGTGGCTCTCTCGCTCTGGCTCGCGGCTCCGGCGATCGCGCAGCAGCCCGTCGCAGCGAGCCAGCCGGACAGCGCCGCGCGTCCGCTCGAGGCGCGCGTTCGCGAGCGAATCGCGGCGGTGGTCCAGCAGCGGCTCGCGCTGACCGACGATCAGATGCGGCAGCTGACCGCGGTCAACGCCTCGTACGAGACGAAGCGGCGCGACCTGATGGCGCGCGAACGTGAGTCGCGCGTCGTCATTCGCGAGGAGATTCGCCGCGGAAAGGATGCCGATGAGAAGCGCGTGCAGGGCGCGCTGGACGAGCTGTTCCGCCTGCAACGCGAGCGGATCGACATCACCGAGCAGGAGCAGCGCGAGCTGTCGAAGTTCATGCAGCCGTCGCAGCGCGCCGGCTACCTCGCGCTTCAGGAACAGCTCAGGCGACGCATTGAGCAGCTGCGCAGGCGCGGCGCGGGCGCGGCGATGGGCGCCGAGCCGCGTCCTCGCCGCTGACCGACTGGCTCAGAGCGTCGAGGGGTAGGTCTCCGGCAGCTCGTGCTCGTCGACGATCCCCGCCTCGTCGAGCGGCCGCACCGCGGTCGTCTCGTCGATGTGGATGATCGCGTCGAACTGGTCGGAGAGCCGCGCGTGGAAGTAGTGGCTCTGCCGCTCCGTCTCCGGACGGTAGATGACCCCGATCGCCCGCTCGAGCCGCGGCTCGCGCAGCGCGCGGCGCGCGGCTCCCGTCGTCAGGTCGAGATAGAAGCGCTCGATCCCGCTGTCGTGCAGCAGGCGCTCGTAGCTGTTCGGGAGCGAGGGGACGACCCGCTTCGTCTCCGCCGGCGCGTCCCAGTCGGTGGCGGCGGTGACCTCGCCCGTGTGGGTGGAGAACCCGACCGCGAGGACCGCGTCGTCGTAGCGTTCGCGCAGCAGCTGGCCGACGTTCAGCTCTCCACGTGCGCCCATCTCCGTCGCGCGCGCGTCACCGAGATGGCTGTTGTGCGCCCAGATCACGAGGCGCGACTCATGTCCGTCGCGGCCGAGGTGGTCGAGCAGCGCGTCGACGGTCTCGGCCATGTGCGTGTCGCGCAGGTTCCAGCTGGAGACGCGGCCGCGGTACATCGCGCGGTAATAGCGCTCCGCGTTCTGGACGAGGCGCGCGTTCTGCTCCGCCATGAAGTACTCGTCGGCGGCATCGGAGCGGAAGCCGTTCACGTAGCGTCGCGCTCCGCGCTGCAGCTCGACGAGCTGCCGCACGACCGCCTCCTCGCAGCTCTCGGCGCCGAAGGAGGTCGCGTAGCCGTACTCCTGCGGGTCGTCGCCGAAGCTCTCGAAGCACGAGTAGCGCTCACGCGCCCGGCGCGCCGCGTCGGGATCGACACGCCAGAGATAATCGAGAACTTCCTGGATGGAGGTATGCAGGCTGTAGAGATCCATCCCGTAGAAGCCGGCGCGCTCGTAGTCGGGAAGGGGACCATTCCGTGCCCGCAGCCACTCGGCCAGCGAGATGACGTCGTCGTTGCGCCACATCCACTGCGGGAATCGACGGAAGCCGCCGAGCGCGTCGGTCACCGTCGCGTCGTCGCCGGCACCGCGGACATAGCGATTCACGCGGAAGGCATCGGGCCAGTCGGCCTCGACGGCGAGGCCATCGAAGCCCAGCTCGTCGATCAATCGCCTGGTGATGCGATCGCGCTCGGCGTAGAACTCATGCGTGCCATGCGAGGCTTCGCCCAGCAGGACGAGTCGCTTTCCGCGCGCCTGCTCGATCAGGCGGTCATAGTCGTCGTTCGCATTCCGCAGCGGGCGCGCCGCCTGCCGCACGATGTCGAGGATCCCGTCGCGATCGGTCATGACCGTTCGTGCGTGCAGAGTGTGTTCCACGGCGACGCACGAGCGCCGATTGCGCGTTGAGTGGCAGCGCTCCGCTCGCTACATTCACCGGGAAGCCCGCGCCCGGGTGGCGGAATCGGTAGACGCAGGGGACTCAAAATCCCCCACCACGCGAGTGGTATACGAGTTCGAGTCTCGTCCCGGGTATGAGGCGCGGTCGCACGTCCCGCGTCGTTCTTCTCCTGCCAGACGCCATCCGCGCCGAGGATCCCATCCTGATGTCGCCTTCCCTCCGCCGCGCGTTAGGCGCCGCGATCGCCTCTACGATCCTGCAGCTGGGGGCGAGCTCGCGCGCCGCGGCGCAGGCCAGTGGCGCAGACAGTGTCAGGGCCGACAGCGCGCGTGCCGACAGCCTTCGCCGTGCGCGGCCCACGACGCTCGCCCCCGTGCGCATCACCGCGCTCGGCGGGTCGCTGGCGCCCAACCGCGTGCCGTACGCGGTCGCCGTGACCGGTGCGGCCCCGGCGTCACGGTTGACCGCGCCGCTCGCCGTCGACGAGCCGCTGCGCGGAATCCCCGGAGTCGCCGTGGCCAATCGCTACAACATCGCGCTTGGCGAGCGCATCACGATCCGGGGATTCGGTGCGCGCACGCAGTTCGGCGTCCGCGGCATTCACGTCGACGTCGACGGCGTGCCCGCGACGATGCCGGACGGCCAGACGACACTGAGTCATGTCGACGCGGGGACGATCGCGAGGACCGAGGCGCTGCGCGGTCCCGCATCGTCCCTGTACGGAAACTCGGCCGGAGGCGCGCTGCTTCTCGGAACCTGGCTGCCCGCCCGATCCGGCGGCGACGCGCGCGGGTCGCTCTCGCTCGGCGAGCGCGGGACGACGACCTCGCGTCTCGAGCTCGGCAGCGCACTCGGAGCGTGGAGCGCCGCGGCGCGTGCGAGCTCGCTGGATTACCACGGGTATCGCGTCCACTCGGACGCTCGCGATGTGCGAGGCGGCGCGCGGCTCGCGCACGCCGCCGAACGCGACACCGGCGCGCTCTCCATCGCGACGGCAGACTACGACGCGGACAACCCCGGCGGGCTGACCGACTCCGCGCGCACCGCCGATCCGCGCTCGGCATCGGCGACCAATCTGCGCTACCGCACCGGCGAGCGCGGGATGCATCGGCAGGCGGGGCTCACCTGGCGGCACGCCGCTGACTCATGGACGCTCGACGCCGCTGCCTGGGGACTGGGCCGGCACGTCGACAACCCGATCCCGCAACGCATCATCGATCTCGGACGACGTGCGGGCGGTGGACGGCTCGCCGTGGAGAGCAGGTCGCTCGCGAGCGAGGGGC
>JABFXM010000419.1 GCA_013361745.1 Gemmatimonadaceae bacterium
GTGGGCGATCCACCGGCTGCTGCCGATGGTCGCAGAGGCGGCGCTCTGGGCGAGCGCGCTCGATCGCGCGCGGCTGCTCGGCGAGCGGCTGCGCGCGGACTCGGAGCGCGTCGGGCACGAGCTCGGACTCGCGTGGGCGGACGCGTGCGACGCGCTGGTGGACCTGCTCTCGGGAAACGCGCCGCACGCCGTGACGCTGCTTCGCGCGGCGACCGATCGCCTCGAGGCGATTCCCTTCGTGCCCGACGCGGCGCGCCTCCGCAGGCAGCTCGCACGCGCCCTGGCCGAGACGGGGGACCGCGAAGGTGCTGCTCGCGAGCTGCGGCGCGCGCACGACGTCTTCGCGAAGCTCGGTGCGCAGCCCGAGCTCGACGCGACGCGCGAGCAGCTGCGCGAGCTCGGCGCGCGTCCGCCGGCGCTCGTCGCGGCGCGTGGCGCCGAGGGGCTGACGGGCCGCGAGATCGAGATCATTCGTCTCGTGGTCGCTCGTCGTTCGAACAAGGAGATCGGTGCCGCGCTCGGCATCTCGCCGCGCACCGTCAGCACACACCTCTCGAACATCTTCGAGAAGCTGAGCGTGACGTCGCGCGGCGAGCTGGCGGACGCGGCGCGCGAGCAGCTGCTCGTCGGCCGGTGACGGGGATGGCGACGGTCCCGCCGGGCGATGCCGGACCCGGGCCGATGTTGTCGCCGGTCACGCTCACGGGGCGACACGTGCGGCTCGTGCCGCTGGAGATGGCGCACCTCGACGCGCTTCTGGCGATCGCTGCCGACGAGGCTCTCTGGCGCCTCGTGCCGACGTCCGCGTCGACGCGGCCGTCCCTTCAGCGCTACATCGAGACGGCTCTCGCCGAGCGGGACGCGGGCATAGCGCTGCCCTTCGTGACCACGGAGCGCGAGTCGGGACGAGTCGTCGGGAGCACGCGGTTCGCGGCATACGTCCGCGCGCATCGGCGCATCGAGATCGGCTGGACGTGGGTGGGACGCGAGTGGCAGCGCACCGTCGTGAACACGGAGGCGAAGCTGCTGATGCTGACGCACGCCTTCGAGCAGCTCGGGATGCGACGGGTCGAGCTGAAGACGGACGCGCTCAACGAGCGATCGCGGAACGCGATCCGCCGGCTCGGCGCGACGCAGGAAGGCGTCTTCCGCCAGCACATGGTGACGGAGAGCGGCCGGGTACGCGACACCGTGTGGTTCAGCATCCTCGGCAGCGAGTGGCCCGACGTGAAAGCGCGCCTGATGGCGAAGCTCGCCTGACGTCAGGCGATGTTGTCGATCGCCCAGGTCCAGAAGACCGCTTCCTCGGGCGACATCGAGCCATGGGGCTGGATTCGCGCGTCGCGGAACGACCAGCGGCCGATGTCGACGAGATACTGGGAGCGCGAGACGAGCGTACCGCGGCAGAGCTGCGTGTCGGGCGGGTTGGTGTCGGGCTGCCGCGCGCGGTCGAGCAGCGATTGATAGAGCTGATCGGGGATCGGTCCCGTGACGCCCGGATAGACGAAGCCGAAGAACGTCAGGTAGGTGAGCAGGAGCCGCCAGTTCTGGTCGTAGCGCGCGAGCAGGCGATCCCAGTCGAGCGACTTGCCGCAGCGCAGGATCAGGTGCATGACGTCGCCGCCGTCGAAGCGCTCGCGCTCCATCAGGAAGGACTTCTGCCAGATGAGCTCCTCGACCGGCGTGAGGCGCACCGGCATGCCGAGGACCTGCGCCTCGATGGAATGATCGAACCAGCCGTCGTCGACGCGCGCGACGCCGTTCCCCGACGAGTGGACGAGGTCCACGAAGTCGTCGCCCTGGAACGCCTTGGCGAGCCAGTGGCCGAAGGTGCGCTCGGTTCGATAGCCGGCATCGGCGAGCGCGGTGAGGGCGCGCTGGAGATCGTCGGCGCGGAGGAAGAGATCGAGATCCTTCGTGTTGCGCGCGATCCCGGTGTAATGGAGGAAGGCGTGCGAGCCGCCGACGAGGAAGGGCACCTGCGCGTCGCTGAGGACGTGGAGCGTCCGGCGATAGAAGGTGTTGGTGTCGAACGCCGAGTCGTCGAGGGTCGAGTTGTAGCTCATGCGCGCATGGAGGTTCGCTGGTTGGCGCGAGACAAGTGCAAGACTGGGGCTTGTCCGGCAGCGCTCGGCGCCGCGACGTCGTGGCCCGGATCGTTCAGTAGTCGCGCCGAACCACGAGGAGGAACGACATGGCGGAGGCGGGCGGGACGGTACGCGTCGCGGCGGTGAGCGACGTCCACTACGGAAAGACGTCGCAGGGGATGCTGCTCCCACTCTTCACGGAGATCGCGCGACAGGCGGAAGTGCTTGTGATCTGCGGCGATCTCACGGACTACGGGCTGGCCGAGGAAGCGCGCGCGCTGGCGAAGGACCTCACGACCGCGGTGAAGATCCCGATCGTCGCCGTGCTCGGGAACCACGACTTCGAGTCCGGGCAGGAAACCGAAGTCGCGCGAATCCTCACCGACGCCGGCGTCCATCTGCTCGACGGCGACTCGGTGGAGATCGCGGGCGTCGGCTTCGCCGGGGTGAAGGGTTTCGCGGGGGGCTTCGGCCGCGGCGCGCTCGGCGCGTGGGGAGAATCGACGATAAAGCACTTCGTGCGCGAGGCGGTGGACGAAGCGCTGAAGCTCGAGAGCGCGCTGGCGCGACTGCGCACAGCGTCGCGGATCGCGGTGCTGCACTACGCGCCGATTCGGGGGACCGTCGAAGGTGAGCCGCTCGAGATCTATCCCTGGCTCGGGAGCAGTCGCCTCGAGGAGCCGCTGGCGCGATACCAGGTGCACGCCGTGGTGCACGGCCACGCGCACAAGGGCTCGCCGCAGGGGAAGACGGCGCACGGGACTCCCGTCTACAACGTCGCGCTCCCCGTGCTGAAGGAGCACTATCCCGACCGTCCGCCCTTCCGCCTGCTCGAGATCCCGCTCACCGCCGCGGCGCCGGAGGAGGAGCGGCTGGTCGAGCGTCGCCGCGGCTGACACGGCGGCGACGCTCGACGACGGGGCGAGTGCCTAACGCTGGACGACGCCGCAGGCGATCCGCGTGCCGGACGCGCCGGCGGGATCGGTCTGGTAGTCGTCGGCGAGCGCGTGGATGACGACGGCCGCACCATCCGCGTCGAGCAGCGTGCCGTCGCCGGGACCCAGCCGCACGCCGGGCGCGAGCAGCTCGACGCGGAGCGCGCCGCTCTCCGGGATGCTGACGTTGGTCAGATCGCCGGCGTGGTGGCCGGCGGGGTTCCGGAAGCCGTGCATCTTCGACGACGGGTTGAAATGCCCGCCCGCGCTCGCGAAGTCCGGCGCGTTGCACTGACCAACGGCGTGCAGATGGCTGCCGCC
>JABFXM010000267.1 GCA_013361745.1 Gemmatimonadaceae bacterium
CGTCAGCGTCTCGCGCTCGAGGAGCGAGTTCGCCAGCGACTCGAGCAGCGGCCGATTCTCGATCAGCGTCTGCTTCGCGCGATTGTACGTCTCCTGGATCAGCCGCGAGACCTCGGCGTCCACGAGTTGCGCCGTCTTCTCGCTGACCTCGCGCCGGTGCTGCAGCTCGCGGCCGAGGAAGAGCTCCTGCTCGGTGTCACCGACGAGGATCGGCCCGATCGCGTCGGAGAGTCCCCACTGCGACACGTAGCGCCGCGCGAGCGAGGTCGCCATCTGGATGTCGCTCGCCGCGCCGGTGGTGACGCGCTCACGCCCGAACACCAGCTCCTCCGCCGTGCGGCCGCCGTACGCCATCACCAGCCGCGCCTCGAGCTGCTGGCGCGTGATGCTGACGCGGTCGTCCTCGGGCAGCGTGAACGCCAGGCCTAACGCGCGGCCGCGGGGGACGATGGTGACCTTGTGCAGCGGGTCGGTCCCCGGCGTCTTGATCGCGCAGACGGCGTGGCCCGCCTCGTGGAACGCCGTGAGGCGGAGCTCCTCGTCCTTCATCACCATCGACTTCCGCTCGGTGCCGAGCATGACCTTGTCCTTCGCATCCTCGAGGTCGGCCATGTAGACCTTGTCGTGGTTGCGGCGGGCGGCGAGCAGCGCGCCCTCGTTCACGAGGTTCGCGAGATCGGCGCCGCTCATCCCCGGCGTGCCGCGGGCGAGCGTCGTCACGTTCACGTCGTCGGCGACGGGCACCTTCCGCAGGTGCACGCGAAGGATCCCCTCGCGTCCCTTGAGGTCCGGCGCGTCGACGACGATCTGGCGGTCGAAGCGGCCCGGACGCAGCAGCGCGGGGTCGAGCACGTCGGGACGGTTCGTCGCCGCGATGAGGATGACGCCCTCGTTGCTCTCGAAGCCGTCCATCTCGACGAGGAGCTGGTTCAGCGTCTGCTCACGCTCGTCGTGCCCGCCGCCAAGACCGGCACCGCGATGACGACCGACCGCGTCGATCTCGTCGATGAAGATGATGCACGGCGCGTGCGCCTTCCCCTGCTCGAAGAGATCGCGGACGCGGCTCGCGCCGACGCCGACGAACATCTCGACGAAGTCGGAGCCCGACATCGAGAAGAAGGGACGTCCTGCCTCGCCGGCGACCGCCTTGGCGAGGAGCGTCTTGCCCGTGCCCGGTGGTCCGACGAGGAGCGCGCCCTTCGGCAGACGTCCGCCGAGCTTGGTGAACTTCTGCGGATCCTTCAGGAACTCGATGATCTCCTGCAGCTCGACCTTGGCCTCGTCCGCGCCGGCGACGTCGGCGAAGGTCAGCTTCGGGGTGTCACCCGTGAGCAGCTTCGCGCGCGACTTCCCGAAGGAGAACGCCTTCGCGCCACCCTGCTGCATCTGCTTCAGCAGGAAGATCCAGAGCCCGATGAGGAGCAGGTACGGCAGAAAGGTGATCACCGACTCGAGCACGGGCTTCGGCGCGTCCTCGGCGTCGATCTGCACGTCCTTCGAGCGAAGGCGCTCGATCTCGGGCGCCGAGTTGGCGATCGGCAGCGGCGCGACGAAGCGCTTCACCGGCTTGCCGTCGATGGTGACGCGCTGCTTGAGGTCGCCCACGACCTGCTTCCCCGCCTGGACCGTCACCTTCGCGATGTTGCCGGTCTCGAGCTGGGCGTTGTACTGCGAGTAGTTGATCTTCACCGGCGACTCGCCCCCGCCCGCGCGCATCTGCAGCACGAGGAGGACGACGACGATGCACAGCACCCAGAAGGACGCCGCGCGCGCGCGCCGTGCCCAGGGCGACTCTTTCTTCGGAGGATTCGGAACTCGATCGGCCATTGTCGGCTACTGCAGGCTCACGATATAGGGTATGTGCCGGAAGTTTTCGGCGTGATCGAGACCATACCCGACGACGAACTCGTTCGGACATTCGAACCCGGTGAACTTGACCGGGTGTTTCAGCTCGTTCTTCAGCTTCTTGTCGAGGAGCGCGCAGATCTCCAGCGAACGCGGATTCCGTGCCGCCAACAGCGCCATCAGGCGGTTCAGCGTCCGCCCCGTGTCGACGATGTCCTCTACGAGGAGAATGTTCTTACCCTCGAGCTTCGTTTCCGGATCGTACACGAGCCGGACCGTTCCGCTCGACGTCGTCGACTCCCCGTAGCTCGAGGCGACGAGGAAGTCGACCTGCAGCGGGCGCGTGATCTGCCGCACCAGATCGCTGAGGAAGATGAAGCTTCCCTTCAGCAATCCCAGGACGAGCAGCTCCCCGTCGGGATAGGCGCGGGTGATCTCGGCCCCCAGCTCCGCGACGCGCGCCGCGATGCGCCGCTCGTCGAAGAGGATGCGGTTGACGGCGCGCCCGTCGAGGCGAGGGTCAGCGTTCACGACGTCGTTCGATGCGTTCACACACGTACACGGCTTCCGGCCTCCCGGACCGGACGGTTGCCGCGTCGCTGCGGCGCACTCCCGGGATCCACACGATCTCCTCCCCGCTCACGACGACCGGCCACCCGGCTCGCTCCGGTCCGACGACTCCCGCGTCGCGCAGGAATCGCTTCACCCGCCGCGGGGCGAGGTC
This sequence comes from Gemmatimonadaceae bacterium, assembly GCA_013361745.1. GTDB lineage: Bacteria > Gemmatimonadota > Gemmatimonadetes > Gemmatimonadales > Gemmatimonadaceae > JABFXC01. The sequence continues at coordinate 2,570 of JABFXM010000267.1, forward strand.
GCCCGCCCCGTGCATACGATCGCCGGGACGCCACCCGCGAACACGAAGTGGCGCGGCCGCCGGGAGCGAGATGCGCCAGGGATTCTTCTCCTTCCCTGTCGCGTCCTTCGCCGCCCCCGCCTGGAAGCGCCACCCTCCCCACTCCACCGAGCCCGAACGCGGCAGCAGCCGCGGCGCGGGCACTCCGGAATCCTGAACCGTCGCGCCGACGACGATCGCGTCGCGACGCCGCAGCACCCCCACACCGCCCGACAGCTGCATCCGGTCGCCCGCCGCCGCGTCTCGCGTGAACCGCGCGAGCCCCGCGCTCCCTCGCGCGTCGAGCACGACGCCGATCCGGGACGCGAGCTCGCTCCAGAGGAGACGGAGCGCTTCCGGATCATAGTCGGCGAGCGCGGCCGCGGCAACGACGAGCGGCCCGTGCTCGCGCCGCGGCGCGATCGTGTCGACGACATGCGCGAGCTCGCGACGCAGCGCCCCGGCGCGCCGAGCGATGTCGAGGAGCTCGTCGGCGAGTGACGGTCGGGCGGCCAGAAGCGCGGGGAGGATCTCGTGGCGGATGCGATTGCGGAAGAAGGCGAGCGACTCGTTCGAGGGATCCTCGACCCATCGCAGCGCATGCGCCGCCGCGTAGCGCGCGATCTCCTCGCGCGCGAGCTCGAGCAGCGGCCGCAGGACGTCGCCCGGCGCGTACAACGCGGCGAGCCCGCGCGCTCCAGCGCCGCGCATCACGCGCATGAGAATCGTTTCGACGTTGTCGTCGTGCGTGTGC
>JABFXM010000560.1 GCA_013361745.1 Gemmatimonadaceae bacterium
TGTCGTTCGACTGTCGCGCCGGCACCGCGGCCTGGAGCTCGAGGACGTCGGTGCGGACGACGGTGAACATGCTCGTGCCGCGCGAGACGCGCTCGCCCGGCTCGATCATCCGCTTCGCGACGATGCCGCTGGTCGGGGCGAAGACGCGCGTGTCGGACTCGCTCTCGCTCGTGGCACGGACCTGCGCTTCGGCCGCCGCGAGGCGCGCCTGCGCGGTGGCGACGGCCTGCTCCGAGACGCGGAGATCGTGCTCGGGGATGGCGCCCGCCTTGAAGAGCTCCCGCGACTGGTCGTAGTTCCACTGTGCCGTCTTGAGATCGCCGCGCGCGGCGACCTGCTCCGCTTCGGCGCTCTTGCGCTGGCTCGCCTGCTGGGTGGACTCGAAGGCGGCGATGAGCTGTCCGCGGGCGACGCGGTCGCCCTCGCGAACGAGCACCGACTGCAGGTTGCCCTCGAGACGCGCCTTCACGTCGACGGTCTCGATCGGCTGAAGGTCGCCCGTGATCCCGACGGTCTCGTCGATCGCCATGCGGACCGCGCGGCCGATGTCACCCTGGGCGAGCGTCACCGAGGCGGCGCGACCTCCGCCGGGGCCTGCCTTCCCCGTGGCCGCCGCGGCGTCGTTGCCGCCCTTCGAGCACGCGGCGAGGGCGATGATGGCGAGCGCGATGCTGACCGAGTGAAGCGAGCGAATCACGGGAGCAGTGATGAAGTCGAAGTGGCGCGGACCGGTGAGGGCGCGCTGGGCGGGAGCGGGATCGGGCGACCGAGGGCGTACGCGAGCTCCGCGGTCGCGAGATAGAGATCGACCGCGGCGCGCGCCTCGTTGGTTTCAGCGGTGAGCTGCGCGAGCTGCGCGTCGCTCACGTCGAGCTGGGTGCCGAGGCCGCGGTCGTAGCGGAGCGAGGCGAGCCGGAAAGTCTCCTGCGCCTCGCTCGACGCCTCCTGGCGCGCCTGGAAGAAGGAGCGGGCGCGCTTCAACTCCGCGCCCGCCTGCGCGATCTCGAGCGCGGCCGCCTGACGCTGGCGGTCGTACTCGACGTCGGCGAGCTGCGCCTGTGCCTGGGCGAGGTCGATGTTCCCGCGGACGCGGAAGACGTCGAAGAGATTCCAGCTGAGCTGCACGCCGGCGGCGAGATCCTTGAAGAAGCCGCCGTTGTAGCAGAAGCTGCGGCCCGTCGGCGGAGCGCAGCCGTTCTCGCCCGTCGCGTAGCGCTCGCCGACCAGCGGTGGCAGGCCGGTGGTCGGAAAGGCGGAGACGCCGCCGGTGACGAAGGCGGAGAAGCTCGGCAGGAGATCCGCGCGCGAGACGTTGATAGCGTCGTGCCGCGCGCGCGCCGTGAGCAGCGCCGCGCGAACCGAGGGACGCGAGTCGGCGGCGAGCATCACGTCGATCGAGTCGGGGCTGTACGCGGCGAGCGTCGCCCCGACGACGGCGCCATCGAGGTGACTCGTCAGCGCGAGGGGCTGATCGAGCGGAAGCCTGAGCAGCTGCTTGAGCTGGAGGAGCGCGATCTCGCGCTCGCTCTCGGCCTGGAGCACGAGCGGCTCGGCGTTGGCGCGCTCGACACGTGCGCGGAGCACGTCGTAGCGCGCGGCGCGGCCGCCACTCTGGAGCTGCTCCGCCTGCGACACGCGGTTGCTCGCGAGGGTGAGGTTGCTCCGCTGGATGGCGACGAGACGATCGGCGAGGAGCGCGAGCAGGTAGCTGCGCTGCGCGTCGAGCCCCGCCGCGGTCCGCGCGTCCTGCTCGGCGAGTTGCGCCGCGGTGCGGAGACGACTCGCGGCGCGGATCCCGAAGAGCTCACGCCCACCCTGGAAGAGCGGCTGGTTGAACGTCCCCGAGACCGTGTAGCTGTTGGTCTGCAGAAACTGCGGGGAGACGGCGCTCCCGCGCGCGCTCGCGTAGGTATGCGTATAGCCGCCGGTGATGCGGAGCGAGGGAAGCGCGGTCGCGCGGGCGATGTCGAGCTGCGCGCCGGCGGCGTCGAGCTGGGCGAGCGCGGTACGCGCGGCGTCGCTCTGCCGCTGGGCACGGGTGACCGCGTCCTCGATGGAGAGGCGCAGGGTGTCGCCGCGTTGCGGCGGTTGCTGGCCGCGCGCGAGGAGGGGGCTATAGAGGAGGGCGGCACCGAGCGCCGCCCTCGAAAGGAATCGACGAAGCATCACCGAAATTTACGCGCGACCATCCGCGAGTGTTGGATGGCCGAGGCCGTCCTGCCGTCGACTGAACGCGACTCGCTGGCGCGTCGGGATCACGCCCGCTTCCTTTCGTGCGTTCCCGCACCGGACCGGTCACCGGTGGTCCACCATCCGTACGCTGGAGCTCGTCGCGATGCCGAAGGTGCTCGTCCTCTTCCACAGCCGGACCGGGAATACCGCCGCGCTGGCCGACGCGATCGCCGAGGGGGCCGCGTCGGTGAAGTTCACCGAAGTCGAGATCCGCCGGGTCGACGACCTCGCGCCGGCCGCGGTCGTCGAGGCGAACGAGGACTGGAAGCGCGCGCGAGCCGCGCTGGCGAAGAAGTATCGGACGCTTGAATCGGTGGACTCGCTCGCGGACTACGACGCACTGATCGTCGGCAGCCCGACGCGCTTCGGCGGGATGAGCGCGGAGGTGAAGAGCGTCCTCGATCGTGCCGAGGCGCTGTGGACGCGCGGTGCGCTCGTCGACAAGGTCGGATCCGCGTTCAGCACGGTGGGCACGCCGCACGGGGGACACGAGACGACGATCCAGTCGATCCTCGTGCCGATGATGCATTACGGAATGATCATCGTGCCGCCGGGATACGCGGAGCCGGGGATGTTCAGCGGTGGAAGTCCATATGGCGCCACGGCGACGGGGACAGGAGGCGCGCCGGTCGTCAGCGAGCTCGCGGTCGCCCGGCACCAGGGCGCTCGCGTGGCGCGCGTGGCGGAGTGGGTGCGACACGCGAAATCGCACAAGCACTGAGCGCCTTCGGCGCTCCGTGCTTGTAGGGGTCGCGGGTCGGGAACCCAGGGGTTGGGGGTCAGCGCAAGGGGTCAGCGTTAGGCAGACCCCTGGTCCCTGACCTCCGACCCCTTGGCTTCAGCCATGTACGTCGTCGATGAAGACGAGGGTCTTGCGGCGCCTGACGATGGTCTCGAGGGCGGCGAAGACGGTCGGGTCGAGGAGGCGGCCGGCCTGGGCGCGCAGGAGCTCGATGGTGTCCTCGGGCGTGAGCGGATCGCGGTACGCGCGCCGGGAGGTGAGCGCGTCGAAGGCGTCCGCGGCGGCGAGGATGCGACCACCGATCGAGATGCCATCGCCGCCGAGCGCGCGCGGGTAGCCGCTGCCGTCGAAGTGCTCGTGATGG